>JACCZQ010000401.1 GCA_013695905.1 Chthoniobacterales bacterium | reverse complement strand
CCATTGATCTGTCGCCGCCAGCGATCGCCGATCTCGATCTCCCCATCACCCGATGATCTCCCGTTCCCCACCACGAAATGATAGGCCATCCCATTTTGCATTCGCTTCACCCGTTTGTGGTAATAATCGAACGCGCGCGCGTTTCCCTGCCGTGTGCCGCTGTTGTGCACGATGATGAATTTCCAGCGTGAGCGCTGCACCGGCGCGCGCCGGATTGCCTCGATGACGGAGCGGTTCAGGTAACGATAACTGCGCGGTGTCCGTCCCCCGCCGAAGAGCCGCGCGAAAAATCCCCGTCGTGGCGGCGGTGGCGGTGGTGGTTCATATCCTTGCGCCTCCTCCAGACCCGACTTCTCGATCGTGATTTGATCCGGCAACGCCGTCGCCGGTGGCGGCGGAACAGGTGTGGGTGCCGCGCCCGGCGCGGCCGGTGGCGCGGTCGCAGCCGGCAGCTCCGGGCGAACCGGCTCCACTGCCTGCGCCGGCGGCGTCGCTGTCGTTTTCGGTGTGGTCGCCTTCTTCGGTGTAGCTGCTGGCGTCGTCGCTTTCTTCGGCGTGGCCGTCGGCGTCGCCTTCTTCTTCGCCTTTTTCGCCGCTGGCTTTGGTTTACCCTTCGGCGACGCCTTCGGTGTCGGTGACGCCACCGTCCGCATCTCCTCCCGCGCCTTCAAAAACGCATCGCGCTTCTTCTTATCCGCTTCCGACACCTGCCCGTAGAGCAACGCCCCCCACGAGCCACTCAGCAGCAGCACCGCCGCCGCCACGCCGCCCGCGAGATGCATCACCCCGCGACGCGAGCGGAGGAAGGGCTGCACGTCCTTGCTCAAGCCGGCTGGGGTTCAGCGGCCGCCGCCTCTTTGCGGAGTGCAGCACGTTCGCGTTCGCGACGCAGAATCGCGTTCAACTTCCCGCCGAGCAGCAGGAACAGGCACGTCAGGTACATCCACGTCAGCAGCATGATGATCGACGCCAGCGCCAGGTAAGTGGGATTGTAGCGATCGTATCGCGCCACGTAATACTGAAACAGCTTCGTCACGATGATCCAGCCGATCGAGAACAGCACCGCGCCGGGCAGCGCCTGCTTCCACGTCAGGTAGTTCTCCGGCGTCAGCAGATAAAGCGCGAGCGCCAGCCCCACCAGCGCCAGGGCCGTCAACGGCAGGCTCAATGCCGCCACCCAGGTTTGCAGCGGCACATCGAGCTGGAAATACACCTCTGCCATTCCCGCCAGCGTTTCGCCGAACACCATTGCATTAAATGAGAACAGAATGATCAACCCGAACCAGAAGAGCAGGAACAGCGAGATGATGTATTTCGACCACCAGTTCCGGTCCTCCGCGATCCCGTGGGTGCGGCTCAGCGCATGCGAGATCGTCGAGATAAACATCGTCCCCAGCCAGATCCCGAGCAGAATCCCGAGCAGAGTCCCGACATTCGCGAACGTGCCGGTGCCACCCGTCACCACCACGTTTGCCACCACCGAGTCGAGGATATCCTGCACCTTCGGATCCGGTGGCAGAAAGCTCTTCAACACGGACAGCATCTGGTGCAGCCGCGCCGGATCGGTGCCGAACAGCCCCAGCAGGTGCCACAGAAAGAGCAGTCCCGGCGCGAGCGTGAACAGGAACAGATAAGCCATCTGGGCCGCGTACCCGGTGGTGTCGTCGGTGAACACCTCCCACACCATGCGGCGGAAGATTCTGCCGATGAATCGGAGATGTCTCATCTGCGGCGAGACTTTACTTTGCCCCCCACAAATATCCATTAAACTCTCCGGCGCTGGAGCGAGCTGGCTGGCCTAACGAGTCATGAAACGCATCCTCCTTCTCACCGCCGGCTTCGGCGAAGGCCATAACAGCGCCGCTCGGGGGCTGCGCGCCGGTCTCGCCCGCGTCAGCAACGGAAGCGCCCAGGTCGAATTACACGACCTCTTCTCCGACACCTACGGCCGCCCGAACGATTGGGCCTGCAAGCTCTACCTCGGGCTCATCAACCAATCACCCGCCACCTGGGGCCGCGTCTATCGCTGGCTTGATCGACAACAGAACTTCACCGGCGATTTCAAAATCTTCTGGAGCGTGAAGAAGCAATTCCGCGCGCTGCTCCACCGCTTCCAGCCGGACGTGATCGTCTCCGTCTATCCTGCTTACCCGCACATGCTCGACGAGTGGCTGGGACCCGTCTCCGCCCACGGCCCGAAACGCGTGGTCGTGATCACCGACTCGCTCTCCGTGAACGCCATCTGGTATCGCTGCAGCGCCGATTACTTCCTCCTGCCCAACGAAGGGAGCGCAGCCGTGCTGCACCGCGCCGGCATCCGCGAGGAGCAGACGAGAACATTTGGATTTCCCGTCAGCCCGGAATTCTGCGACGCCGCCGGGTTTCGCCCGCCTCCGGACGAGACGAATGGCCGCCGCGTCCTTTATCTGGTGAGCGCCGCCAGCTCCTCCTCCAGCGACCTCGTGCAGCGTCTCGCCTTCCTTCCCGAGATCCAGCTCACCGTCGCGCTCGGACGCAATCAGCGCCTCCGCCGGGAGATCGAGGAAATTCGCGGACTCCTCCGTCGCCCTTTCCAGACGGTCGGCTGGAGCGAAGAACTGCCGCGCCTCCTGCGCGCCACCCACATTCTCATCAGCAAAGCCGGTGGTGCCACCATGCAGGAGGCCATCGCCGCCGCCTGCCCGATGGTCGTGAACCACGTCATCCCCGGCCAGGAAGAAGGAAACGCGCGCTATCTCCTGCAGGAGAATTGCGGTGCCGTCGCCACCGGGAACGCTGCCGTCGTCGCTGCCGTCCAGTCCGCCTTCGCGCAGGATGCCGCCCAGTGGCACGAGTGGTCGCGCAACATCCAGCGCATCAGCCGTCCCGCCGCGTCCCTCGACGCCGCGCGCTTCCTCCTCTCCTTAGAGTAGCGAACACCCGCTCGCCCCCGACAAACGTCTGCCGCACCTCCAGCGCGGGCGAGAACACCACAAAGTCAGCATCCGCTCCCGCTGCGATCCTTCCTTTCGTCCCGCTGCCAAGCGCGCGCGCCGGATTCAGCGTCGCCATCATCACTGCCTCGTGCAACGGCACCCCCACCTCTCGCACCATCACCCGCACCAGATCGATCATCCGGGCCGCGCTCCCCGCCAGCGCCGAGCGATCCGCCAGCCAGCAGGCGCCCTGCTCTGTCACACATGCCCGGCCGGCGAGCTGAAATTCCGACCCTTCCGGCAACCCCGCGCCCGCCGTTGCATCCGTCACCAAGCAGATGCCACCTGCGCCTTTCGCGCGATAGAGCATTCGCATCAGCGTTGGCGACACATGGCGACCGTCCGCGATCAATTCGCACACGATCTCCGGCTCGCTCAGCGCGAACTCCAGCAACCCCGCGACGCGCTCCGCACCGCGCCGGCGCGCTGAAGACATGCAATTGAACGTATGCGTGACATGCCGCATCCCGCGTTCAAACGCCACCTGCGCCTCCTCATCCCACGCGTCGCTGTGGCCACCGCTCACCGCGATCCCGTGGGCCGCGAATTGCTCGATCGCCGCCAGCGCGCCGGGCAGCTCCGGCGCCAGCGTCACCCGCCTGATCACATCGGAATACTCGAGCAACTCCCCCACCGCCTCCGCGTCCGGCTCGCGCAGAAATTCGACGCTCTGCGCACCCGCTCGTTGCGGCGAAAGAAACGGCCCCTCCACATGCACGCCGCGGATTTGCTTCACCTCCGGCATCGAGCTTCGGACCGCCCGCAGCACCTCCAGAATCCTCGGCAGCGGAGCCGTCGCCGTCGTCAGGAGCAGCGAAGTCGTTCCACCGCTCGCGTGATAATCACAGATCGCCCGAAACGCCTCCGGCGTCCCCTCCATCGTATCGCGCCCGACGGCGCCATGCAGATGCAGATCCACAAATCCCGGAGCGAGATAATTCCCCTCCAGATCGATCCCTTCCCGCACCACTCCCTCATCTGCGGACCGGATCTCCACGATCCGCCCCCCGGAGCAGACCACCTCCAGCCCATCCCGGACTCCATCAGGGAAAACAAGACGCGTGTTCGTGAAAATCATCTCGGCAGACGGAGGAGGTTTGCTGCGCGGGTGCGGGTCGCGTCGGAAAATCCGAGCCGCTCCTTAAATTTCCAGTCGCGCTCCAGCGGATTCTTCACCTTCTGCAGTTCGCGAAAATCTTTCCACTCCACCGAGCCACTCAGCCAGAGCCGATGTCCCAGCACAGGCACCGGAAAATCACTGCCGTGCACTATCCGCGGCTCGATCTCCGGCCGCACACAATCCTGCAGATGCCCGCAGCGATTCAGCGACACCATCGCGCTGTTGTCGCCGTAGAGGTTCGGAAACTCCGCAATCATCCGCACCCAGTCATCGAAAAAATCCCGATCGAACGGCCCGCTCTTCGTCGCGCAATGACCGGCGATCACCGTCACCCCGCACTCCAGCGGCCCGCGCAACAGCTTCGGATCCGCCAGGCGCGCGTTCACCTCCTGCACCGTGTTCTCGCCGCCCGTGTGCGCGAGCAGCGGCAGCCCCGCCTCCGCCATTCGTTCCCAGAAACGGCGATACCGCACCTCGGTTGGATCGATGTTCTGACAATTCGGCAGACACTTCATCAAAACCGCACCACGCGCGAGGCAACGCTCCAGCTCCTCGATCGCATCCGCCCGCGCCGGGTGAATGCTCACCCCTGGGAGAAACTCCCGGTGCCGCTCGGCGAGCTCCAGCACCACATCATTCGGCACATACATCGTGCCGAGATCACGCCGCAGAGTCCCATCCGGATCATAAACTTGCTCATGTGCGAGCAGCACCACCGCATCCATGGAAGAGCCGCGCACCAGCCCGAGCAGATGCTCCGCGTAAATCGCCTCCAGGTCCCGCTCGAGCACATCCGAGGGAAACCCCAGCTGCTGCACCATGAAGCTCGCCAGCCACCGATACCAACCGCCCAGCCGCAGCCACCCGCCCGAGCCGCCGACACCGTTCCCCACCATGTGAACGTGCGCATCGAGCCGTGTTGTCATTGGATTTCCGAGCAAACGAGGAGCATAGAGGATGGCAGCACTCCACCACAATGTTCGGCTTCTTCAAAAATCGTCGGCGCGCAGAACTCCGTGCCCGCGCCGTGCCTAACCAGTGGAAGGAGATCCTCCGCCGTAATCTCCCGCTCTTCACGCGCCTCCCATCGAACGACCAGCAGGAGCTGCTCGGGCATGTGCAGGTCTTCCTCGCCGAGAAAAATTTCGAAGGCTGCGGCGGCCTCGAATTAACCGAAGAGATCAAGGTCACCATCGCTGCTCAGGCCTGCGTGCTCCTGCTCCACCGCGAGACCGATTACTACCCGCAGCTTGTTTCCATCCTCGTCTATCCCTCCACCTACATCGCACGGCGACACCAGCCGGTCAGCGGCCACATCTGGGAAGAAGGCGACGACACGTTGCTCGGTCACACCCAGCAGCGGCTCGACACCGTCGTCCTCGCATGGGACGCCGCCAAGCGCGGCGCGGCTGATCCCGCAGATGGTCAAAATCTCGTGCTGCACGAGTTCGCGCATCAGCTCGACTTCGAGGACGCCAGCACCGATGGCGCCCCGCTGCTCGGGACCGGCGCCGAATACCGCGCCTGGGCGCGCATCATGAGCCGCGAGTTCGCGCAGCTCCGCGTCGCCGAAGAATCAGGCGCGCCCTCCGTTTTCGACACTTACGGCGCTAGCAATCCCGCTGAATTCTTCGCCGTCGTCACAGAAGCCTTCTTCGAAAAGCCGCATGCTGTGCAGCAGCGCCACCCGCAACTCTACACGGTCCTGGCGAAGTTCTTCCAGCAAGACCCGGTGCGTTATTCCGCCGAAGCCGCGGCTGATTGACGGAGCAGCTTCCGGTCCGGTCCGTCCCTGTTCTCGAGCACCACTTCCTCGCCTTCCCGCGCGGCGCTGATCCGCAGGGTCTGCCCGCTTTGCTCCACCCGCTCACGCTGCCGCTCCACCAGCGCATCGAGATTTTCGTCCGTCCGATCCGGATCGTGGTGGAAAAGGAAAAGCCGTCGCACGTGTCCGCGGAGCGCCATCTGCACCGTATCCTCCGCGCAGGTGTGCCCCCACCCCCGACGCGAGGGATATTCCGCGATGTTGTATTGCGAATCGGCGATCACCACCTCCGCATCACGGATGAAATCCACCACCTTCTGGTCCTGGATCCGCGCGTCCTCGAGGCCGTGCGCGGAGGTCTCTCGCTCCGCTTTTTGCCGCTCCGCCTCACACCGCTCGTAAGCTTCATGATCCGGCAGGTAAACGATGTCACCGCCCGGCGTCGAGAGCCGGTAGCCGAGGCAGATGCCGGGGGAACGTCCTTCTCAGCTGCCGGTTCGGGCAGACCGCCAGCGCCTTGGACAAGCGGCATCGTTAGGCGGCGGCGCACCTGCCTGCGTTGCGTTCGGCAGCGGCTGCGTCCATCGTTTTCGCTGCGATGCAATTCGACTACGACGCCGTCATCATCGGCGGCGCCTTTTCCGGCGCGGCTACGGCGCTCATGACCAAGCGCCAGCAGCCGAATGCCCGCGTCCTCCTCATCGAGAAGGCGGAGGAATTCGATCGCAAAGTCGGGGAATCGACCACCGAAGTCAGCAGCTGCTACATGACCCGCATTCTCGGGCTCACGAATTATCTCGGGCACCATCAGCTCGCGAAACAGGGGCTGCGGATGTGGTTCTCGAATTCGCCCACTCAGCAGTTCGACGACTGCGTGGAGATCGGCGCGCATTACCAGACGCGGCTCCCCACCTTCCAGGTCGATCGCGCGACACTCGACCAGCACATGCTCGAGAATGCGGTCGCCGCCGGTTGCGAGTTGGTGCGTCCGGCAAAGGTTACGCAGGTGGTGTTGGGGGATAGGTCCCAGGTGACCTATAGGACCCATGATGCCGAGCGCACCATCTCCACCCGCTGGCTCATCGACGCCAGCGGCCGCGCCGCCCTCCTCGCGCGGAAGCTCGGCCACTTCCGCCAAAACACCGAGCACCCGATCAACGCCGTGTGGGCGCGTTTTACCGGCGTGAAAGACTGGGACAGCTACGAATGGCGGGAGCGCTTCCCCGCCTACGCCAACGCCTGCCGGACCAGCCGCTCCTGGGCCACCAACCACCTCATGGGCGACGGCTGGTGGTGCTGGATCATTCCGCTCCGCGGCGGCGACGTCAGTGCCGGGCTCGTTTACGACTCGCGCATTTTCACACTCCCCGAAGGCGCCAACCTCAGCGAGCGCCTCCAGTCACACCTCCTGAACAACGCCATCGGCCGCGAAATCTTCGGCCATGCCAAAGTCGTGGAAGGCGACGTGCACGCTTTCTCCGCGCTGCCGTACTCCGCCGACAAGGTCTGCGGCGACGGCTGGGCGCTCGTCGGCGACGCCGCCGGATTCATCGATCCACTTTACAGCCCCGGCCTCGATTTCTGTTCCTACACCAGCTACTACGTCGCCGATTTCGTCGCGCGCAGCATCGCCGGCGAAGACGTCACGGAGCGCGTCCGCTATTACCGCGAGCAATATCCGGTGATGTATCGCTCCTGGTTCGAGACTCTTTACAAGGACAAGTATCACTACATGGGCGACGCCGAGCTCATGTCGGCCGCGCTCCTCCTCGACGTCGGCACCTACTTCATCGGCCTCGTCATCCCGCTCTACAAAAATCCCGAGCGCGCCTTCTTCGATCTCCCCTTCGAGGGCGCGCCCGGCCGCATCTTCGGCGGCATGATGAAATTCTATAACCGCCGCCTCGTCACGCTGGCGAAGCGGCGGAAAGCCACCGGCTACTTCGGCAGCCGCAACGCCGGCTGGCGCGAGCTTTACGATGGCTTCGTCCCCGACGCACGCGTGCGGAAGCTCATCCAGAAAGGCCTCTTCCGCTGGTGGCGCGCCGAGCTGACGAACCTGCGCCTGATGCTTCGGGCCAACAAAAGCGCGCCTGCTGTTGCCGCTGCACCTTCGGGAGTGTCCGATACCGTTGCTGCCTCCCGCGCTTGATTCGCTCATCCGGCGGCGAGCTGCATAGCATGTCAGATTCGCCACACCCACTCCGCCGCTACGCAGTGCACGGCGTCTTCTGGCGTGAGTACCTCGACTTCGCGCTGCTGGACGTTCCGTTCTTTCTGCAGCCGGTGCTGCTGTTCCTGATGACGGTGTTCTTCTTCTTTTTCGCGGCACCCGCCCGCCGCGCCATCGTCCGCAACCTCGCGGTGGTGCTGCCCGGCTCCTCCGCCATCGCGAATCATTTCCGCGCCTTCCGCACCCTGCGGAACTTTGCCTGGACCATTACCGAGACGACCAACTTTAAACTCACGGCCGCCGAGTTCCGCTACGAAATCGTCGGGGCGGAACACCTGGAGCAGCTCGCCGCCGCACGGGGCGCCATCGTGGTGACCGCCCACATGGGCAGCTACGATCTCGGCGCCGCGCTCTTCGCGCGCAAGTTCGGACGCGAGATCCAGATGGTCCGCGCCCCGGAGCCCGACCAGCTGAGCGGCCGTCACTTTGATGCCTCCCTGCAGCAGAGCGGCGCCGGGGCGATAAAAGTTGCCTACAACACACCGGGCGCGCTGCTCTCGTTCGATCTGCTCAGCTCGCTGCGCCGCGGCGAGATCGTTTCCATCCAGGGCGATCGCGTCATCCCCGGGGTCGGAACCGCGGAGGGCGAAATGTTTGGCCATCCCGTCGTGGTCCCGGCAGGGCCGTTCACCCTCGGACTGGTCGCGCAGGTGCCGATCTACCCGCTGTTCATCGCGCGCCGCGGCTACCGTCATTATCGCGTCATCGTCTCGGAGCCGATCGTCGTCACCCGCACGCAAACGTCACGCGAGGCCGACGTCGCGCGTGGAGTCGCAGAGTGGTGCCGCGTGCTCGAGCACGTCGTCGCGCAGCATTGGGATCAATGGTTCGCCTTCGCGCCGATTTTTGTCACTCATGCAAGGCAGTGAGCCGCAGTTCTACTTCGCGCTGCCGCGTTTGATCGCGCAGCTGCGCGGCCGGAACGCCAGCCGCACCGAGAACAACTGGCTGGAGGCCAACATCGTCGGCGGCACGATGCATGCGATCGTGTTCCTCTTCACCGCGCGCCTTCTCTTGTCGCATCTCCCCGCGTGGCAGCAGGTGCTGCTTCTCCTGCCGGTCGTCCTGCTGGTGCTGCTCTCCTGGATGCTGTTCTTCGCTTTCAGCAAGCGACTCATTCACCTGCTGCGCGCCTTTGGTCTCTTTCGCAACCTGCCAAACTTCCGTCTCCACAGCGTCATCGCCGGCGCCGTCGTCACTGCCCTCGCCGGGCAGCTGGTGCTCGCGGGCTCGTGGATGCGTGTGCTTGGGCTCGTCTGGATCGGCGCGGTTCTGTTAAACCTCGTCGCGGCGGCCCTGCTC
>JACCZQ010000388.1 GCA_013695905.1 Chthoniobacterales bacterium | reverse complement strand
AATCCACCCATCCTCTCGCTCGCCCCGCTCCGCTCCTCCTTCGCCATCTTCGACGAAGCCGGCGGCATGTCCGCGCTCCGCGAGAAGTCGGTGCAGCTCACCGGCTACCTCCAGTTCCTCCTCGATCGCGCCCCGTCGAAGCTCTACACCGTCATCACTCCACGCGAGCCGACTGAGCGCGGCTGCCAGCTCTCCATCCTCGCGCACGAACATCCGAAAGAGCTCTTCGCCAACCTGGAAGCCGCGGGCGTGAAGTGCGACTTCCGCGAACCGAACGTCATCCGCGCCGCGCCCGCACCGCTCTACAACACCTTTCACGAAGTGTGGCGATTCGCCGATCTCCTCGCGCAGCACCAGTGACCGCCGCTTGAGCAATCCGGCCGCACGTCCGGATGACGATCGCCTCGCGCGACATCTGCGCGGCTTCGGCCTGATCGGGCTGCTTGCGATCGTGGTGGTGCTATCCGGCAACTACCTCTGGATCCCCCTTAGCTCCCTGCTGGTGCTGCTCTGGGCGTGGCGTTCGCGCACTCCATGGCGGGAGATCGGCTTTGTCCGACCGCAGAGCTGGCTCACCACCTTGCTGCTCGGCGTTCTTCTCGGCTGCGTCTTCAAGCTCGTCATGAAAGCGCTGGTCATGCCGCTCCTCGGCGCTCCACCCACCAACGCAGCCTTCCAGTTCCTCGTCGGCAACACTGCCGCACTTCCGCACATTCTTTATGTGGTGATCGTCATCGCCGGCTTCGGCGAGGAGATCCTCTTCCGTGGCTACGCCTTCGAACGCCTCGGAAAACTCTTCGGCCACTCTACTTGGGCAAAAACGCTCATCGTCGTGCTCACCTCCGCCTGGTTCGGTTGGGAACACTACCCGCTGCAAGGCCTGCCCGGAGTGCAGCAGGCGGCGATCGTCGGCCTCGCTTTCGGCGCGATCTACGCCGCCACCGGCAACCTCTGGACGCTGATCATTGCCCACATCGCCTTCGATCTCACAGCAGTTGCGATCATCTACTTCAACATCGAAGCGCAGATTGCGCACCTCATCTTCCGATAAAACAATTCCAGTCCCGCCTGACCCTTTTCCTGCTTTCCTGCCTTCCTGATTCCATCAATCCTGACACGTGGAGAAATTCACCCTCATCGGCAGCGGCCTCGCCGGCGGCATGATGGCCGCATTCCTCGGCCGGCGCGGCTACGACGTGGAGCTCTTCGAACGCCGCTCCGATCCGCGCGTTGGCAACTTCGTCGGCGGTCGCTCCATTAATCTCGCCCTCTCCACGCGCGGCATTCACGCGCTGCAGCAGCTCGGCATCGCCGACGAAGTGCTGCAGCACGCCATCCCCATGCGCGGCCGCATGATCCACGACCGCTCCGGCGAGCTGCACTTCGCACCCTACGACCGCGATCCCGCCAAGCACATCAACTCCATCGGCCGCAGCGCGCTGAACACTGCCACGATCGCAGCCGCGCAGCGCTACCCAAACGTGCAGGTGCAGTTCAATCATCGCTGCACCGATATCGATCTCGACACGCCTACTGCTCACCTGCTCAACACGGAGACGAACCAGATGGTCGCCGCGCGCGGTGACGCGATCATCGGCGTGGATGGCGCCTTCTCGGCCGTCCGTCGCGCCATGCAGCGCCTCGACCGCTTCGAGTACAGCCAGACATATCTCGCCCACGGCTACAAGGAGCTAACGATTCCCCCGGCCACAGACGGCAGCTGGCGGATGGAGAAACACGCGCTCCACATCTGGCCGCGGCGCAGCTTCATGATGATTGCGCTGCCGAATCCCGACGGCTCGTTCACGTGCACGCTCTTCTGGGAATTCGAAGGCCCGCGCAGCTTCGCCACCACACAGACCGCCGACGAGTTCCGCCGCTTCTTCGACGAAGAGTTTCCCGACGCCGTGCCGCTCATGCCGACGCTGCTCGAAGAATTTCAGGAGAACCCCACCGGGTCGCTTGTCACCGTCCGTTGCGCGCCGTGGCACTACCACGATAAAGTCGCTCTTGTCGGCGACGCCGCTCACGCCGTCGTGCCCTTCTACGGCCAGGGGATGAATGCTGCCTTCGAGGATTGCGTGGTGCTGGATGAATGCCTGGCGGAGTTTCCGAACGATCGAGCCCGCGCTTTCGCGGAATATTCCGCGCGCCGAAAAGAAAACGCCGACGCACTCGCGGATCTGGCTGTGCAAAATTTCATCGAGATGCGCGACAAAACCGCGTCGCCTGTTTTTCGCGCGAAGAAGAAGCTCGATCACTTTATCGAAGGCGTGCTTCCCGGCATTTATCTGCCGCTTTACACGATGGTTTCGTTTACCCGCATTCCCTATGCGGAGGCTGCGCGGCGTGCGCGGCGGCAAGATCGGGTCGTCTACGGCGTTCTACTGCTGTTGATCCTTGCGCTTCTGCTCGCGGGCTTGCGGCTCCTCTGAGTCCTCTCCGGCTTACTCCGGGTGGCGGACGCGGAGGGGCCGTTGCATTCCCGCCTCTGCATCCTATACTCGCGCGGCTTTGATGATCTCACGCGCTTTCGTTCAAATCTCACTCGCGCTGCTGCTCGGGGTTTTCGCGGGCGCTTTGCAAGCAGAGGAGCGGGACGCCCCGCTCGATCCGCCGAGTTTCCAGCTGGCGGTGGAGAGCGGATACATGCTCGGGTTCCGCAACCCGAATTCCTATGAAGTGGCGGCGCAGTTTCTCACCGCGCGGGTGCGCTGGGGCGTGATCGACCACGACAGCTTCTGGCGCGGGTATCAGCAGGCTTATCTCACGTTGATGGGGGAGCCGTTCGTGCGCGGGCTGGAGAACCACTACTTCGGGATCTCGAGCGGCTTGCGTTACAATTTCGTGCGGCGCGGCAGCCGCTTCTCTCCGTATGCGTCCGGCGGCGTGGGGCTCGGCTGGGTGGATGCGACCAAGGAGCCGACCCGCGGCGCGCTCGGGCAGGATTTCTCCTTCAACGTGCTCGGTGCAGCAGGCGTGTCCTACCGGGTGAGCGAGCGGATGGAGATCTCAGCCGGGTTGCTCTACCAGCACCTCTCGAATGCGGCGATGTCGGAGCCGGAGCGGCCGAATGCGGCGCTGAACTCGATCGGGCCGCAGCTTGGCTTGAGCTACGGATTTTAGAGCGCGTCTAAAAGAGGTGTAATTTCCCGCCTGTCATGTTGAGCGCAGCGAAACATCTCTGACTCTTCCCCAGAGCGGCGCGCGAGAAGAAGCAGTCAGAGATTCCTTCGACAGACTCAGGACAGGCTCTTCGCGGTGCTCAGGATGACGGACTTGTGAGACGGCCTCTTGAGCTCCCGCCGTCCGCTCGCGTAGGCGCGGGCGCAACGCGGCAGTCGGAGAGATCATCGGCCGCCAATGGCTCAGAGGTCCGCGAGCGCTGGCGGGCTGATGTGAGGCTAGCTAATCGGATACGGCGGCGAAACAAGTGCCTCCACGGCGCGGCCGCACGTGCGGCAAAGCGGCGGCGACAGAGTCGGGATCCCTACTTCTTAGGCGGTGGCGTGGCTTTCGGCGCAGCCGGTGCGCCGGCGGCCGGTGCGGGAGCGGCCGGTGAAGCACCGGCACCAGAACCGGCGGCGGCCTGCTTCTTTGCTTCTTCCATCATGGCCGCTTCGAGTTCGGGCATGTGATCCTGCACCCGCTTCGCGCCGATCTCAGCGCCGCGCCCCATCAGTGTCGGCAGTTTCTCGACCATCTTCTTTCCGGTCGGCGTCTGGTAGAATTTGTTCATCTCGTTCAGCTCCGGCTCGGTGAACTCGGCGGTGTAGATCTTGATGGTGTCGGCTTTCAGGCTGTCCCAGCTCATGTGTTTGAGGAGGAACGCGCGCATCACCGATTCGAACGGCGCGATGGAAGGATTCTGCGCGATCTGCGCCTTCAACATCTCGTCGATGGAACGGCGGAGAATGGTCTCCATGTCCATGAGGCTGAGCATTTGCTCAGCAGCCTTGTAGTGGCTGCTGTTCGCATCCTGCGCGTGGGCAACAGGGAGGAAACTGAGGTTCAAGAACAGGAGGCCGACGAGGATCTTCTTCATGAGGGGTAATGCTTACGCCGCCGAGGCGCAGCAAACAAGCTGGAAAAGTGGGCGTGCCGCGCGGAGTGCGCTGTCCCAGTATCAGCCACGCCAGCCGAGGATCTGTAGCTGTCGCCCTGCGGGCGACACGGGTTTGTGCTGGCTACTCGTGCCTGCGTGAGCACAGACCCGTGCGG
>JACCZQ010000378.1 GCA_013695905.1 Chthoniobacterales bacterium | reverse complement strand
CCCCCCCCCCACGATCGTCTGGAGGCAGCCCAAGATCACGAGCGCGCAGGTCCAATCGAGGACCCGCACGTCCGGCAGCGCAAGCGTCAGCCACGCGCAGATGTGCAGCATCACCGTCCGCCACGGCTTCGACATGACGCCGCCAAATTCCCGCCGCACCCCAACCGCTTGCCCCAGCAGCCCCACATACGCTGTAATGAGCGCGAACATCGCGGCCCAATATCCAAGAAACGAATTCACCAATCCGCTGTGCGCCACGCCGGCGAAGATCAGCACATCCGAGACGCGATCCGGCAGATCATTCAGAATCTCGCCACGCCAGCTCGCCTTCCCGGAGGCAAGCGCCACCATCCCGTCGAGCATGTTGCACCAGAGCCGGAGATAGCAGAACAGCGGCGCAATGATCAGCAGCCATGGACGTGCGCCGGATTGCCAGAAGCAGAGCGCGGCCAGCAGCGCGAACACCACGGAGGCGTACGAGATCGCATCCGGATGAATGCGCCACCGCACGCACAGCTGAGTCGCGGTGTGCGCGGTGAGGCGGAACACATCCGCGATTGGGCGACGCGAGGTGGGTTGGTAGTCGTTCATCGGCTGGCGGCTCCGTGCTTAATCGCTCCGCCGCAGGTTGGCGAGAATTCCCGCTGCACCGCGGAGCCACCGCGGCGAAGTTGCATCTCATGGAGGAAAGCCCCGCCCCCGAGCAGCCGTCGCCGGCCACGCACCAGCGCCGCCCGCGCTACCGCGGCAAGAACCCGCGCCGCTTCGAGGAAAAATACAAGGAGCACCAGCCGGAACGTTACTCCGACACAGTCGCGAAGGTGCTCGCCTCCGGAAAAACACCGGCCGGCACACACCGGCCGATCATGGTGGCCGAAATCCTGGAGATTCTCGCGCCGCAACCCGGACAGGTGGCGGTCGATTGCACCCTCGGTTACGGCGGCCACGCGCGCGAGATTCTGCCGCGGCTCCTCCCCGGTGGGCACTTGTTAGGCTTGGACGCCGATCCGATCGAGCTCCCGAAAACCGAAGCCCGCCTGCGGGCGCTCAGCTTCAGCGAGGAGAGCTGCACCGCGTATCGCAGTAATTTCGCGGGTCTGCCGCGCGTGCTGGCGCAGGTGGGATTCACCGGCGCAGACATGATCCTGGCGGATCTCGGCGTCTCCTCGATGCAGCTCGACGATCCGGCACGCGGCTTCTCCACGAAACACGATGGGCCACTCGACATGCGCATGAATCCGCACCGCGGCCAACCGGCCTCCGCGGTTCTGGAAAAGACCTCGCCGCCGCTGCTCACAGCGCTCTTCATCGAGAACGCCGATGAGCCAAATGCCGCCACCCTGGCGGCGGCCGTCGCCGGGCGGACATTCACCACCACCGCGGCTCTCGCCGGGGCGATCCGCACCGCCCTGCCGCGTGCGAAAGCAGAGGAAGTGGAGCTCGCAATCCGGCGCGTCTTCCAGGCGCTCCGCATCGCGGTGAACGATGAATTTGGCGCGCTCGACGCCTTCCTCCGTGAATTGCCCGTCTGCCTCAATCCCGGAGGCCGCGTGGCGATTCTCACCTTCCATTCGGGGGAAGATCGTCGTGTGAAGAAAGCATTCGCTGCCGGAGAACGCGCCGGTGTTTACCTCGCGGGCGCGGACGAGATCATCCGTGCCTCTGCGGAAGAACGCTGGGCAAATCCCCGCTCCACTTCCGCCAAGCTGCGCTGGGCGCGTCGGAGCGGGTGAACACCTTTTGCTACTTCGCTTCGCGCCCCCGGATTCCGCAATTGTGTCTAACAGCGGCCGCTGCAAACCGATCGCTCCAGGAATCTTCCGAAGGCGGGTAGCAAAGCCGGTCATCCCGAGGCTGGCGCAGCGCGCCGAGGGATCCCACGCAGGCTCCTTTTCTCACCCACACCCGATGCGACAACGCCAGCACCCTGCGCGAGATCCCTCACCGTCTCCGCAGTTCGGGATGACGACTCGCACGCGCAGTTTCTCGCCACTTGAAACTCCACCAGCGATGTCGTATTCTCCGTTCTCCAAAAAAAGGGGGCGCACTGGTTTCG
>JACCZQ010000376.1 GCA_013695905.1 Chthoniobacterales bacterium | reverse complement strand
GCGCAGCCGCATCGAGCTGCATTGCGCCTCGATGCCGGACGACCGGGCGGTGGAGCTGCTCGGCATGATCCACGACCAGCTCGCGCTGCAGGAGATCAAAATGGAAGTCGTCGTCGCGCAACCGGGCGGCTGCGGCGAGGGTTGCGCCTGCCACGGGGCGTAGTCTCAATATTTCAAAAACGACACCACCGAAGCCGGCTCGAGCTTTTCGCGTCCGCGGAGAAATTCCAGCTCGATGAGAAACTGCGCCTCCACCAGCACACCGCCCACTTTCTCGATCAACGCCACCGCCGACGCAGACGTGCCGCCAGTCGCCAGCAGATCGTCGATGAGCACGATCCGCTCACCGGGTTGCACACTATCGATGTGCATCTCCATCTCTGCCTCGCCGTATTCGAGCGTATAGGCGGCGCGTTCCGTTTTGTAAGGGAGCTTGCCGCGTTTGCGGATTGGCACCAGCCCCAGCCCCAGTTCGTAGGCTACGGCGGAGCCAAACAGAAACCCGCGGGCGTCGATGCACACCACCTTGTCGATCTCCTGCGCGCGGCAACGCTCCAGGAACAGATCAATGGCAGAACGAAAGAGCGGCCCGTCGCAGAGCAGAGGCGTGATGTCCTTGAAGATAATACCGGGCTTCGGAAAATCGGGCACATCACGGATCGACTGGTGCAGTTTTTCGAGAGTTGCGGAGGCCATGGCTGGCGATGGTAGCGGCTTCACCGGCGAGGTCAACGGTGGCGGGAACACTCCTGCTCCCGCGGCCGCAGCACTTGCTCAAGCAGGCCCCCGGCGCGAGGGAGCAGAGGAGCGCCACAAGTCTGCCTTGACGAAGCGCCGCGCAACCCCCAAATCTTTCTCCATACCATGTTTCCCGGCAGCACACGTGTAATCTTCGCCAGCGGCGTTGCCGGAGTCATCCTCCTGCAGGCGAGCACCTTTTTGCCGCAGCGCGACGTGCCGGCGAGCCTCCCGGCGGATGCGATCGTGCATGCCGTCGCCACCGGGAATTCCCGCCTCCTCGAGCTGGCCGTGGCCGAGAAAGTGGATGTGAATGGCCGCAACGCGAACGGCCGCACCGCGCTCTTCCTGGCCGTGCAACAGCAGGACGGAGCATTGATCCAGCGCCTGCTCGAAGCGGGCGCCAGCGTGGACGTCGCCGACGCCGAGGGCGTGACGCCGTTGATGCTCGTCGCCCGGCAGGAGGATGGCGATCTGCTCCGCAAGTTTGTGGATCGCTCCACCGATGTCAACGCGCTCGACGGGAAAGGCTGGTCCGCCGCGCACCATGCGGTGGAGGCGAAACAGGCCGACGCCGTTGAGTTGCTCGTGCCGTTGCTCCCGCAGGTCGATGAACCGACCCGCGACGGCCCCGACCTCATCGCCATGGCTTGCGCCACCCGGGATCTGCGAATCGTGGAGGCCGTGCTGACCTGCGCGCCGGACGCGCTCCCGTGGACGCCGCACACGCGCGGTGCTTTGGATTTCGCCCTTGCGGAAAAGAGCATCAGCCTCACCCGCACGATCCTGAGCAAACATGCGACGCCCCCGCTGGTCGAGGGCAGAAACGTGCCGCTCCTCGCGCACGCCATCGTCAGGAACGAGCGCGACCTCTTCGCCGCCTTGCTCGACGCAGGCGCTGATCCGAACACGACGCTGCCCGTTCCGCACGATAAGGAATTCGTGGCGCAGATCCGCTCGAAATATTTCCGCGCGTTCGCGGTGAGCGAACAGAATCTGACTGTCCTGATGCTGGCCGCTGGTCTCGGCAGCGAAGAGTACGTGCGCGCGCTGCTGGCCATGGGCGCCGACAAAAATCGCGCCTCGGCCAAGCACAAGATGCTGGCGCTTTACTTTGCCGCGCGCACCGAGAACTGGAAGTGCGTGCAGCTACTGCTCGGCCGCGGCCCGACTCCGGAAGAGCTGCGGGTCGAGATCTCGCTGGCGAACCAGCGTGCCTCCGTCTTCAAGAACGGCGTGCAGGTTTTTCAGACCGCCGTCTCGACCGGCCGGAAAGGCTTCGACACACCGGCCGGTTCGTATGTCATCACGGATAAGAAGCGCAGCCATCGCTCCACGATTTACCACGTGAACATGCCGTTCTTCATGCGCCTGAACGGCCTCGACTTCGGTCTGCACGCGGGCGTGGTGCCGAACTACCCCGCCTCCCACGGCTGCATCCGTGTCCCGGCCGCACACGCGCAGAAGCTGTTCGCGGAGCTGCCGGTCGGCACGCTCGTCACGATCAACTAACGGATCAGGTAAAGAGCAGCTTGCAGCCGGCGATGCTCAGCACCGCCGCCAGGAGCAATGAAATCGTCCGCGCGGGAAATCGCTGACTGCCGAGGTACGAACCCGCGCCGCCCGCGAGCACGGCAGCGACCGCGAGCAGCCAGGCTGAAGAGGGCACCGCTTGCCCGCTGGCAAGGTAGCCGGTCAGGCCCGCGATCGAGTTCAGGAGAATGAATAGCACCGACACTGCCGCCGCCGGTTTGATCTTACTCCAGCGGCAAAACAGCAGCAGCGGCGTCAGAAAAATGCCGCCGCCGGTGCCGGTCAGTCCCGAGAGAAATCCGATCGCCGCCCCGGCGCCGATGGCCGCGGGCCGCGGCGGCGTTGTCGTCTCCGCCGGATCACCGTGTCGGAAAAACAACCGCGCCGCGGAGAACAGCAGCACCACGCCGATCAGCATCTTCAGGAGATCGGCGGGAACCGCGAGTGATCCGCCGAGATAGGCAAACGGCACGGAGAGCAGCGCGAAGGGCCAGAAGAGGCGCCACGAGAAATGGCCGGCGCGCCAGAATTGGAAAGTGCCGATCGTGGCGACGAGGATGTTGAGCACCAGAGCAGTCGGCCGAATGAAGCTGGCGCTGAATCCGCACAGGCTCAGCACCGCGATGTAGCCGGAGGCGCCGGCGTGACCGACGGAGGAGTAAAGGAACGCCACCAGCGCGATGCCGAGGAGGAGCGGGATGAGAGTGGAGAGTTCCAAAGGGATAACGCCGAACATCCAACATCGAACGTCGAACATCGAACGCGCTGTGCCTCCCATGCGCGATTTCGATGTTCAGTGTTCGACGTTGGGTGTTCGATGTTTTCAGCGGTTGCGTCTCTCATGGCAAGCCGCTGCGAATCCTTTGCAGTGAATTCCACCTCTCCCCGCCGCAATCGTCTCGCCTCCGAGAAGTCTCCTTACCTCCTCCAGCACGCGGATAATCCGGTCGATTGGCTGCCGTGGGGCGAGGAGGCGTTCGCTCGCGCCCGCACCGAGCAGAAGCCGATCTTCCTCTCTGTCGGCTACTCCACCTGTCACTGGTGTCACGTCATGGCGCACGAATCGTTCGAGGAGGAAGCGACGGCCGAGATCATGAACCGCGAGTTTGTGAACATCAAAGTGGACCGCGAAGAACGGCCGGACGTGGATCGCGTTTACATGACTTTCGTGCAGGCGACGACTGGCCACGGCGGCTGGCCGATGAGCGTCTGGTTAACCCCGGATCTGAAGCCGTTTGTCGGCGGCACCTATTTTCCGCCGGAGGATCGCTTCGGCCACCCGGGATTCAAGAAAGTGCTGCAGCGGATCGCGCACGCGTGGAAGCAGGATCACGAAAATATCGCGCAGCAGGGAACCCAAATCGTCGAAGCGCTGCAGGAGGCAGCGAGTCAACCAAGCGGCGCAGCGGAACTAACCGCGGCGACTTTCGAAGCTGCGTACCGCCAGATCGCGCGCAGCTACGACGCCCATGAAGGCGGCTTCGGCAGCGCCCCGAAATTCCCGCGCCCGGTGCTGCTCCATTTTCTCTTCCGTATCTATGGGCGGGAGCGCGAGGGCTCCACCGGAAAGCAGGCCCTGGAGATGAATCTCCACACGCTGCGCAAGATGGCCGCGGGCGGCCTGCACGATCACCTCGGCGGCGGGTTTGCACGCTACTCGGTGGATCAATTCTGGCACGTGCCGCATTTCGAAAAAATGCTCTACGACAACGCGCAGTTGGCGGTGGCGTACACGGACGCATTTCAGATCACGCGCGAGCCGCTTTTCGAAAACGTGACCCGAGATATTCTCGAGTACGTGCTGCGCGATATGACGGCACCGGAAGGCGGCTTCTATTCCGCCGAGGATGCCGACAGCACCATCGAGCAGGGGAAGCCGGCGCACGCCGAGGGTGCGTTCTACGTCTGGACGGAGCGGGAGATCGACGACTCGTTAGGCAGCGACGCGGCGCTCTTCAAGGAATTCTACGGCGTGGAGCCGCAGGGCAACGCGCCCGCAGGGGCTGATCCGCACGGCGAGTTCGCGGGGAAGAACATCCTGATCCTGCGGAAGGAACCAGGCGAGGCGGAGGAGGAAGTCCTCGCGCGGGGCCGCGCCCGGCTGCTCGAGATTCGCGCGAAACGCCCGCGGCCGCACCTCGACGACAAAATCATCACGGCGTGGAATGGGCTGATGATCTCCGGGTTCGCCCGTGCCGCGCAGGTGTTGCAGGAAGATCGCTACGCCGCAGCTGCGGAACGTGCGGCGCAGTTTATCCGCACTCATCTCTACCATGCGCAGACGAGGACGCTGGTGCGGAACTACCGCGGCGGCCCGAGTGCGGTGGAAGGTTTTGCGGACGATTACGCGTTCCTGATCCAGGGGCTGCTCGACCTTTATGAAGCGAGCTTTCGCGTGGAGTGGGTGCAGTTCGCGCTCGAGCTGCAGGAGACGCAGGACCGGCTTTTCTGGGATGCGGAGCAGGGCGGCTATTTCAGCGGCACCGGAAACGATCCAAGCATTCTGCTGCGCCTGAAGGAAGACAACGACGGTGCTGAACCTGCGGCCAGTTCGGTGGCCGCACTCAACCTGCTCCGGTTGGCGCAAATCCGCGGCGATGCCGCGCTCCGGGAGCGGGCGGAGAAAACCATCGCGGCCTTCAGCGCCACGCTCACGCGCGTCCCGGGTG
>JACCZQ010000372.1 GCA_013695905.1 Chthoniobacterales bacterium | reverse complement strand
GGGCTCCGACACGGTCGGCTGCGTCGCGCTGGACACGCGCGGGAATTTCGCGGCGGGCACATCCACCGGAGGTCTGATGCACAAGATGCCGGGCAGGATCGGGGACTCGCCACTGATCGGGCTCGGTTTATACGCCGACAATTCCGGCGGCGCTTGCTCGATGACAGGTGACGGCGAATCGATCATGCGTCTCGCGCTGGCGCATCGGATTTTTAATTCGATGTGCCACGGCGAGGATGCCGATCGGGCGGCCGAGGAAGCCATCGCAGTGATGGCGCGGCGGGTGGGCGGTGAAGCCGGTGCCATTGTCATCGACAAGCACGGGCGGATCGGCAGCGCGCATAATTCCGACAATCTGCCGATCGCCTGGCGGACCTCCGACATGCCTGCGGCTCTGGCTTCGCTGAAGAAAGAGCGGTGAAGAAAAAAGGGCACGCGCCTGGCAACGCAGACGCGCCGATCAGTGAATCACGGCAGGCTGGGCTGTGTGCAGATTTCCGTCCCGCGCGGCGGTGAGCAGCTCCCGCAGGAAGCGGCGGAAAGCGGCCGGATCGGCCACGCGGTATCGAGCGCGCGAAGGTTCCGCTCCGATCTTGATCGAGATGAGATTCGGCTGGTCGAGTTCGAACATGCTTTCGTCCGTCTGATCATCGCCCACGCAGAGAATCGCCCCATAATCGTGCTCGTGCAGCAGACGGCGAATCGCCACGCCTTTTGAAACCTGTGCGGAGGTCACCTCCACGATCTTGCGCCCCTGGCGGATCTTCACCGGCTCGTTCGCCATCATGGTTCCGAGCTCGTGCGTCAGCTGGTTCGCTTTCCAGGTGCCGAACTCCGGATCGGTCTTGCGATGATGCCAGACGAGCGAGGTGCGTTTCTCCTCCACCCAGCTCCCGGGGGTAGAATGCTCGTAGAGCCGGAGCAGCTCGCGAATCTCCTCTTTCCAAGCATAGCTGATGTCGCGATCCCATTGCACCCACTCGCGCTGCCCGGCGCGCCGGAAGGTAGCGCCATGCTCCGCCACACAGCTGAAATCCGGCTCCGGAAAAAACAACTCCAGATCCTGATGGCTGCGGCCGCTCACCAGCAGAACATCGACATTCCGAAGTTTCTGCAGCCCCTGGAGGAGCTCGCGAATCTCCGGGGTCGGTTTCGCGGCCCGAGGCTCGCGCTCCATCTCGCGCAGCGTCCCGTCATAATCGAGAAACAGCGCCACTCGCTCGCCGCCCCCCATGGCTGCGCGCAAGCGGGCGGCGGCGTTCTCCGCGCTCTCGGGCTCCACCGAGCGGCTAATGTCGGCGGCCTGCAACGCCTCGAGAAACGACCGCGCCCAATGCTGCGCGTCGAACTGCATCACCCGCGCGCGCATCGGCTCATTACACGCGCGCCTCTCCTCCTCTGGCAGCGCGAGCGCCTCGGCGAGCGTCTGCGCCACGGCCCGCGCATCATACGGATTCACCAGCACAGCGCTCGATAGCTCCTCGGCCGCGCCGGCGAATTCGCTCAGAATCAAAACGCCGGCATGTTCGCGCTGACAGGCGATGTATTCCTTCGCCACCAGATTCATTCCGTCGATCAACGGCGTCACCATTCCCACGTCTGCCGTGGCGTAGAGCGCACAGAGATCGGTGAAATCCACCGAACTGTGGATGAACCGAATCGGGCTGCTGCTCAGCGTCGCGTATTGGCCATTGATGCGTCCGACGCGCGCCTCCGTGTCGGCGCGGAGCTCCTGATATTCCTCGACCGATTCACGAGAGGGCACGCTGACGAAGATGAATTTAATCGAATCCCGCTCGTTCACGTCGAGCCGCGACAGGAATTCCTCGATCGCATCCAGCCGGTGCAAAATTCCTTTCGTATAATCCATCCGCTCCACCGACAGCACGACACGCTTGCCGGCATTCGCCCGCAGAAAATCGTCCCGCCGCTGCGCGAATTCCGGTGAGCCGAGTGTCTCCTCGAATTTCGGCGCGTTGATGCCGATCGGGAACACCCCCATCGCGCTGGTGTGGCCGTCGTCGCTGCGGATGCGCGTGATCTCCGATTCCAGACCGAGCAGCCGCAGCACCGTGCTGCGGAAGTGCCGCATGTAGCCAAACGTATGAAAGCCGATCAGATGCGCGCCCAGCATTCCGGCGACCAGCTCCCGCCGCTTCGGATGGCAGCGGAACGTCTCGAACGACGGAAACGGCGTATGCAAAAAGAAGCCGATCTTCAACTCCGGCATGGCCGCGTGCAGCATGCCCGGCATCAGCATGAGCTGGTAATCATGCACCCACACGAGGTCTCCGGGTTGCGCCAGCTCCAGCACCTTGTCGGCGAAGCGCTGGTTCACATTGCGGTAGTGCTCCCACCACGCCGGATCGTAGCGCATGAAATTCGGCATGTAGTGCAACAGCGGCCAGATACTGGAGTTGGAAAATCCGCCGTAGTGGCCGGCGACCTCCTCTTCGCTGAGGAATACCGGGACGCAGCCGTGCTCTTGCACGAGGAGCTGCTCGATCTTCTTTTGCCGCGCGGGATCATCGGTGCTGCCGCCGGGCCAGCCGATCCACTTCAGGTGGTAATCTTCGGGGGAGAGGCCTTCGAGCGCCGCCACGAGTCCTCCGGAGGATTTCGTGATCGTCTCGCCCACCGTGACCGGCAGGCGATTAGAGACATTGATGATGGTGGTGCGCATGAGAGTGCGTGCTGCGGCCCGGCAGCAAAAGTCCGGCTGCAACTCTGGCGGTGCAAGTGATTCGCACGATGCGCGGAAGTCGCTCGTGACCGCGTTTTCGCGCTGTCACGGCTGAGAAAGGGCAGTTCCTACGTAATTCACAGGAATACAAAACCTCTCACGTTTGCGAAGGCATTTTCCGGCGTCGCAA
>JACCZQ010000368.1 GCA_013695905.1 Chthoniobacterales bacterium | reverse complement strand
CTGCTCAACGAGGCGCGGACGGCGCTGCAGAATTCACTCCAGCCGGCGTACCAGCAGTTGATCAGCTACCTGGAGGCGCTGGAGAAACGCGCGCCAGTCGAGGGCGGCGCGTGGCAGTTTCCCAACGGCTCCGCGTTTTACAATCTCGCGCTCCGCCGCACCACCACCACGAATCTGACTGCAGCGGAGATCCACGAGATCGGCCTGAAGGAGACCGCCCGCATTCACGACGAGATGCGGCAGATCATGAAGAAGGTGAAGTTCAAAGGCGATCTGCAGGCGTTCTTCAAGTTCATGCGGGAAGATCCGAAATTCCGCCTACCCGACACGGAGGAGGGGAGGCAGGAGTATCTCGCGCGCAGTGTGAAGATCATCGACACGATGCGTGAACGGCTCGACGAGCTATTCCTGACGAAACCGAAAGCCGATATGGAAGTGAAGGCGGTGGAGAAGTTCCGTGAGAAATCAGCCGGCAAAGCGTTCTACCAGCGCCCGGCGCCGGATGGCTCACGGCCCGGTGCGTTCTACGTAAATCTCTCCAACATGGCGGCAACGCCGATCTACTCGCTGGAGGCGCTGGCGTATCACGAAGGCATTCCGGGGCACCACATGCAGATCGCGATCGCGCAGGAGCTGACGGAGTTGCCGAAATTCCGCCGCATGGGCGAAGGCTACACCGCCTACAGCGAAGGCTGGGGGCTCTACACGGAATTGATCCCGAAGGAGATGGGCTTCTATGAAGATCCTTATTCCGATTTCGGCCGACTGGCGATGGAGCTCTGGCGCGCGGGACGGCTGGTGGTTGACACGGGTCTGCACGAGAAACGCTGGACGCGGCAGCAGGCGATCGACTGGCTCGTGAAAAACACGCCGGACGCGCCCAGCGCCTGCGAGGATGCGATCAATCGCTACATCGTCATGCCGGGCCAGGCGACGGCCTACAAGATCGGCATGATCAAGATTCTGGAGCTGCGCGAGAAGGCGAAGAAGCAGCTCGGCGACAAGTTCGATCTCCGGCAGTTCCATGATGTCGTGCTGACGAATGGTCCAGTGCCGCTCGACGTGCTGGAGGAGCTGGTGAACCGCTGGGTCGCGTCCGGAAAAGGTGCAGAATAGTCCGATTCTCTGTTTTTTCAGAGTTGCACCTCGCCGAGGCGCTCTGTTAGTTTTTTGATCACTATGAATAATCTGCGCAGCTCAGTGTTGGTTTTCGCCTTCGCCTTCGGCGCGCTCACCGCCTCGGCCGCCCCGCAGACAGTGAGCTTCGACGTCACCGTGAAGCAGAAGCCGAATGGCACCGCCGTCTTCAAGGGAAAAACCGACGCGCGTGGCAACTTCGCCACGTCGGAATTGAGTCCGGGCAGCTACACGGCCGAGTTTCGATCGAAGCACGCGGCCGCGCTGAAGGGCAGCAACATCACCATCGCAGTGAACAGTGGAAGAGGCGAGTCGAGCCAGTCCACGGCCCCCGCAGAAAAATTCGGGAGCGGTGTCGCGATAAACTTCGAGATCAAGCGTGCCACGAGAGTGACTGGTCAGGTCGGCGCAAACGCCGGAGCGGAAGCGGTGGCGAGTTCGAAAGGCCCGGTGGTGGCCGGCAGCGTAAAGATCATCAATGGCAAGCGCTTCGTTTGGATGCCACCGGAGCTGGGCAGCAACATGGGCGGCAAGTGGGTGCCCGAAGGTTCGCCTGGCGCTCCTCGCGCTAATATCACCAAGGGCAACCAGGATGATCTAAAGCGGATGCAGGATTTCGGCGGTCAGGGTTCGGTGCCCGGCGGATAGAACTTCGTCAATTCTGCTCCGGCGTCGTCCTCGCGCAGGAAGTGCAACGCGGTGGGTTTTGATGCTTGCACCGATCGAGTTCGGAACGCCCGAAGGGTGTGTCGGAATAAAGCCCGGAGGGCAGCGCAGCGGAACTCCGGGAATCGGCCCGCAGGCAAACATCCAAACCCGTGAAACGGGTGACGGAAACAGTCACTCCTGCAGGAGAGAACTTTCTCGCCTCCGCGCCACGATCGGTAGAAGATCAGTGCGTGAAAAGAAATTCTCTCTGTGCAGCCGTGGCCGTGGCGGCCGTTTTGATTGTGGTCCACTCGATTAGCCGCGCGACGGAGCCCGAAGCTCCTGCCAAAGACTCCGCGCAGCGTCTCTTTTTCGAGAACGTGAAGAAACTCTGCGGTGAGCAATTCGAAGGCGTGACCGAGTTTCCCGAGGATCCGAAACACGACTTCGCGGGCAAGAAGCTCGTCATGTTCATCGAGACCTGCACCGAGGAGGAGATCCGCATCCCGTTTCGCGTTGGCGACGACACCTCCCGCACCTGGGTGCTGACGCGGAGCGACAAGGGGTTGCTCCTGAAGCACGACCATCGAGATCCCGACGGGACGCCGCACAAGGAGACGATGTACGGCGGTTGGGCCACCAAAGAAGGCACTGCCACGCAGCAGAGTTTCGCGGCGGATGATCACACCGCGCAATTAATCCCCGACGCGGCGACGAACGTCTGGACGCTGACGATCAGCGATGATGAGCAGCAGTTCCGCTATTCGCTGGAGCGGCACGCGAAGCCGCGGTATTCCGCAATTCTGAAGCGGACAAAGTAATCGCGGAGCCGGGGCAGCTACCGGCGGAGGGGCTCGAACCCACACACTCTTGCGAGTACCAGATTTTGAGTCTAGCGCGTCTGCCAATTCCGCCACGCCGGCGTAGCTCGCTAATCGTCCCGCATCGCCTGCCGCGCGCAAGCTGAAAAGTAGCTCCGCGGCACACCGCGAGCATCTCAGCCACGGCGAATATTTATTGAAAGAATCGCCCGATTCTGTCCGTATCCATGGACGTTGCATACGTTACACTTCTCCCGCATATCGTTCGCTCTCATTGCTTTGTTGTCGGCGCCGCTCCTCGCACAGGAGCCGCCGGTGCAGCTCCTCCTCCCCTCGCGTCAGCTGCAGGCAGACAGCACCTTTGAGGTGCGGTTCGCTACCGAGATGGTGCGGCCGGAGCAGATTGGCCGGCCGGCAGAGGTTTCGCCGCTGCTCTTTGCGCCGCCGCTCCCGGGCACCTTCACGTGGCTCAGCACGCGCAGCGGCACCTTCACCCCCGAAGGCGTTCTGCCGCTCGGCACGCGGTTCATCATCACACTGCGCGGCGGGCTGAAGAACGCCGCGGGCAAGCCGGTGACGGCGCGGCTCAAGGAAGTCGCGGAGACGCCGCCGTTTCGCATCAAAGGCACCAACGCTCTGGGCTACATCGCGTCGGAGAACGCGACTGTCCTCCCGCGCCACCTCATCCTTTTCAATGCCGACGTGAATGCCGCCGCGGCAGCGAAGTTCTTCCGCTACGTCGATGCGGCCGGGAGCCGCGTCGAGGCGCGCGTGGAGCAGGCGGATGATCCCACGAAACCGGAGCGGCAGTTTCCCAGATACCAGAGCCAGGATCGGACTTTACTGACGTGGGGCGAGAAACCAGCCGATGGCCCCGCTTCCGAAGCGGCGGAATGGGACGAGGAGGGCTCCGGAGAGCTGCCGCCCGCGCGGCGCAACGTTCTCTATGTCGCGCCCGTGAAACCTCTCCCGCCCGGCGCGGAATGGCGCCTCGTGCTGGAGCGCGGTTTACCGGCGGCCGACAAAAAGACGGTGCTGCCGTTCCGCGAGGAGATTGAGATCGGCACCGTCCGTCCATTCCAGCCGGAGACGGTGGAGGCCGGGAATAACCGCATTGAAGGCCGTCGCATCACCCTCGAGTTCAACAAATCGCTCGCCGATGACGTGACGGTGGAGAACATCGGCCAGTGGATAAAGGTGGAGCCCGCGCCCCCGAACCTGAAGCCGAAGCTGGAGGATAACACCGTCACCTTCCGCGGGGAATTCGCTCTCGGCACGCCTTACCGCGTCACGATCAACGCCGGCCTGCCCGCGCAGGAGCCGACCGCCACCGCGAGCACATCGACGCACGCGCTCATTTTCGAAAAGATCCCGCCGCGGCTCTACTTCCCGGATTTCGCTGCCCACCAATTCGCCGGTGGCGGGCGGCAGCTGCGGCTTATCTCGGTGAACGTGCCGCGCGTGCGAGTCTCCGCCAAGTTGTTCCGCGGCGAAGCTGTCGCGGCCGCGGCGAAGGCGTTCGATCGCTACATGGAGATGCCGGACGAAGGTGGCGACGAGTCCTACTCCCGCGTCGAGGTGGAGGCGCTGGCCGGGGAGGTGATTTGGACGAAGGAATTCGAGCCCGGCGGCGAGATCGATGCGCAACAGACGGTGCCGCTAAACTGGGATGAAGTGGTCGGCGCGAACCGCACCGGCGCGGTGCTGTTCACCGCGGAATCGCTCGACTCGTTAGGCGAAGGCGGGAAGCGCGTTGGCACGCAGACGCTGCTGCAGCTTACCGACCTCGGGGCGACGTGGAAACGCGATCGCGCGGAGTCGCACCTGCACGTCTTTTCGTTGGCCAGCGGCAAAGGCATCGCGGGCGCGGAGCTGCGCCTGGTGGATCGGGAGCTCAATGTGCTCGGCAGCGCGGTGACGACGGATGCGCAAGGAAATGCGCGGATGCCGCGGGAGGAGGAGGCGCGGTGGGTGTTTGCCGTCACCGCGAGCGACGCTCATCTGATTCCGCTCTCGGCGGGCGAGAGCGAGGTACCGCTCTACCGCATGGGGGTGACGCAGCAATACTTCGATCCGAATGATGACGGCCGCTATTCGCGCTCGATTTTCTTGTTCACGGAGCGCGGCGTTTATAAGCCGGGCGACACTGTTTACCTGAAGGGGTACGCGCTTGATCCGCGCTCCGGCGAGGCGCGCGTGCCGGCGGGCAGGCAGCTGACGGTGCGGGTGAGCGATTCGAAGGAGCAGCAGGTTTTCCTCGGAGAGGTCACGCTCTCGGAGTTCGGCTCGTTCGCACAGGAGGTGGTGTTACCGGGGGGCTCGTTAGGGCGTTACAGTGTGCAGGCGTTCGGCGGGAAAGGGGAGCAGCTCGGCGGCTCGACCTCCTTCCAGGTGCAGGAGTATCGGCCGAATGCGTTCGAGATTGTGCTGCCGGCGCCGCCGGAGACGCGGGGGAGCACACAATTGTCGCTGCCGGTGACGGCGAAATATTTCATGGGCGCGCCGCTGACGAAGGCGAAGCTCACCTGGTCACTGGTGGCCCGGGACGATCCTTTCAATCCGGAGGGTTTCAGCGACTACGCGTTTGGAAATGCGGTTTACGATGCGCGGTTGAATCGCGCCCTCGATCGCGTGTCGCGTTTCGACGCGCAAGGGGATGTGGCGGTGGATGAGAATGGCCGCGCCACGATCACGACGCCGCTGCCGGTGAACACAAAGGCGCCGCAACCACGCGCGGCGAAGCTGCTCACTGAGGTGACCGATTTGAACCAGCAGACGGTGGCGGAGTCCCGCTCGTTTGTGCAGCACAGCTCGGATTTCTATTTCGGGCTGCGGCGGTTTGAGAATGTAGTGCCGGAAGGCGCGCCGCTGCCGGTGGAGCTGATTGCGTTGGATCCGGAAGGGGAGCCACTGGAGCAGGGAGCGCGTGCGTCGATTCGGCTGACGCAAATCCGGTGGCAGACGAACCGCATCGCGACGGCGGGCGACACGAGTGAGTTCGAGAGCAAGCCGCTGCTGCAGGTGCTATGGGAGAAGGAGCTGACCACAGCGCCGGGAGCGGGTGACGATCGGAAGCCGAAGCGCGCGCTGCTCGAAGGAGCGGTGGCGGGCGGGCCGGGTGAGTACCTGCTGGAGGCGATCGGCAAAGACGCGGCGGGGCGGGAGATCCTCACCTCGATGGTGTTCGAGGTGTCGGGTGAAGGCGCGACGGATTGGAATTATCTCAATCCTTACATCATCGAGGTGGTGGCGGACAAGGAGAGCTACGAGCCGGGTGAGACGGCGACGTTGCTGCTGAAGACGCCGATCGCGGGGCAGGCGCTGGTGAGCGTGGAGCGCGATCGCGTGCTGCGGTCGTTCATTGTGCCGCTCAGTGGGAATGCGCCTTCGGTGCAGGTGCCGATCACCGCGACGGACGCGCCGAATGTGTATGTCTCGGTCTTGCTCCTGCGCGGCGCGAACGACAGCCCGCGCAAGGTGAAGACGCCGGAGTATCGCGTCGGTTACGCGAACCTGAATGTGACGCGGGCGCAGGACAAACTCGCCGTGACGGTGAAGCCAGCGAGCGCCAGCTCCCGGCCGGGTGAGAAGGTGCGCGTGGACGCGGAGGTGCGGGATCACGGCGGCCGGCCGATGGCGGATGCGGAGGTGACTCTCTACGCGGTGGATGAAGGGGTGCTGAGTCTCACCGGCTACGAAACGCCGGAGCCGCTGGAGTTTTTCAATGAGGCGCGGTCTCTCGGCGTGACGACGGCGTTAACGCTGCCGACGCTGCTGCGCGAGGACATGGCGGCGGCGGAGTTCGCGAACAAGGGCTACCTCGTGGGCGACGGGAAAGGTGGCCCAGGTGTGATGAGCGGGCTGCGGAAAAAGTTCGTCGCGACGCCGTTCTGGAACGCGACGCTGCGGAGCGATGCGGCTGGGCGCGTGCAGGTGGAGTTCGCGGCGCCGGATAGTCTCACGCGGTATCGGATCATCGCGGTGGCGGCGACGCGGCAGAGTCAATTCGGTGTCGGTGAGTCGGCGTTTGAGATCAACAAGCCGATCATGATCGAGTCGGCGCTGCCGGCGTTTGCCAATCTCGGCGACAAGCTGGTGCTGCGCAGCGTGGTGACAAACGCCACCGATGAGGCGGGCGAGGCGGAGGTGTTCCTGGAGCTGGATGCGCGGGCGCGGGCGACGGAGACGAGCCGGCGGGTGGCATTGCCGGCGCGCGGATCGGTGGCGGTGGATTTCCCGGTGGAGGTGGTGGCGCTCGGCGACGCGAAGTGGCGGTGGGCGGTGAAGTTTGCCCGCGGCGGTGGTGTGGCCGAGCCGATGGATGCGGTGGAGGCGAGCGTGAAGGTGAAGCACCCGGCGCCGCTGATCCGGCAGGTGCAGACGAGCCGCGTGGAGGGAGCGACGGCGGAGCTGTTGCGCATCAATGATCCGCAGATCGTGGAAGGCACGGGCGAGGTGACCGTTAGCCTAACGAATACTCGAGTGGGTGAGCTGCGCGAGTCGCTGCGGCATTTGCTCACGTATCCGTATGGTTGTGTGGAGCAAACGGCGTCCAGCATGCTGCCGTGGCTGACGGTGCGGGAGCTGCGCGCGACGCTGCCGGAGCTGGCGAAGAGCGACGCGGAAATCGCGGAGGCGGTGAACGGCGGAATTCGGCTGCTGATGTCGATGCAAACGAATGACGGCGGGCTGAGCTACTGGCCACGCGGGCGGGAGTCGATGCTCTGGGGCAGCGCGTATGCGGCGCTGGCGCTGACGCTGGCGCAGCAGCAGGGGTTTGCGGTGCCGGCGACTGATCACATGCGGCTGATGAATTACCTGAGCGCTCAGCTCCGCGGCACCGCGGAGGACGCGACCGGGTTCGGGTTATCGGATCGGTGCCTGACGGTTTATTCGTTGGCCGTGGCGGGTCGGGCCGAGCCTGCTTACCACGATTTGCTCTTCCAGAAGCGGGCACGGCTCAGTCCGGAAGATCGGGCGCTGGTGGCGCTGGCGATCATCGCGAGTAAGGGACCGGCGCAGATGGTGGAGCAGTTGCTAGGAGCGCGCAGCTCGGAGGAAACTTATCTCGAGCAATGGTTTGGCTCGATCGCGCGCGAGAACGCGCTGCACCTGCTCGCCTGGGTGCAGCATCAGCAGAAGTCGCCGCGGGTGGATCAGCTGGCGGTGGAGCTGTTCGCGCGACGGAGCAATGGTCACTGGCGCACGACGCAAGGCAACGCGTGGTCGCTCGTCGCGCTCGCCTCTTATTTGCGAAATGTGGAGACGGGACCGCGGGAGTCGAGCGGCACGGTAGCGTGGGGTGCGACGACGAAGCCGTTCGAGCTGGGCGGGAATACGCCGCTGGTGGCGAGCACGTGGACGATTGAGCCGGCGGTGGCGCGGGTGCCGATGACTTTGGCGAAGAGTGGCGGGCAGGTGTTCTCGCAGGTGACGGTGTCCGCGCGGCCGCCGCTGGCGGAGCAGCCGCGGCAGGATCAGGGCTTCGGGTTGGCGCGGCGGTATGCGAAGATCGGGGACGACGGGAGGTTATCGCCTGCTGACGATTTGCGGGTCGGTGATCGCGTGCTGGTGACGCTGGAGGTGGAGGTGCGGCGGCGGGCGACCTACGTAGCGCTCGAGGATCCGCTGCCGGGGTTGCTGGCGCCGATCAACCCCGCGTTCAAGTCACAGGAGGTGCTGGCGGGCGAAGCGCTGGCGACGGCGTGGGTGAGCGATCATCACGAGCTGCGGGAGGATCGGGCGATGTTCTTTGTCGATCTGCTGAATCCCGGACGCTACACGCTGCGGTATCTGGCGCGGGTGGTGGCAGCGGGTGAGGCGATCGCGCCCGCGGCGAAGATCGAGGAGATGTACCATCCGGAGCGGTTCGG
>JACCZQ010000440.1 GCA_013695905.1 Chthoniobacterales bacterium | reverse complement strand
ATCTTTTTCCCGGCTGTGATCCCGGAGTTCCGCTGCCGCTGCACTTCCGGGCTTCCTTCCGGCGCGCTTCATATTCCCTGCTCCCATCACCTCAGCACTGACAAAGCTCTAGGGACAGCCCGCAGCGAGCGGGCTTGATGCTTCCACTACTCTCTCGATGCAGATCATTCGGTCACCCTGCGCGTTCGCCGTGAATCCGTCGAACGCGCGATCTTTTAGCACCCACTGACCCTTTCGCGGTGCCAAAAATGGGGTTTCACCTTGGAGCCTTAGAAGAGTGGGTTCAAGCCCCCCAAAGCACCACTTCTCGCCGCTGGCAGGCTGACGCTCGGGGTACACCTCGCGATCTCACAGCCTCCGGATTTACACCTCTCCTTGCTCGCCACTTCGCGACAAGGCAGTGTGACTGAGCGCAGCGCTCTGACGCGTCTTCATCCCTATATGACCACTCCCAGGCTTCTCCTCGGTCTCTCCTTCCTTCTCCTGGCGACGGTGGGATCGCCGCTGCGCGCCCAGACATCACCTCCGCCCGCCGTCCCGCCTCAAACTACGGTCATCGAAGATGTTTTCGTCCCGGTGCCCACGGAAATTTTCGCCACGCTCGACCGCTTTTCGAACTCGAACTGGCGCGCGGTGCAGCGGCCGGAACTAGCCACCTGGAAGCCGCGCGGCGACCAGACAAAGATCGCGCTGCTCCTGGGCGCTGTCATCGCCGAGGGCTTCATCGCTGTGGAAGCCACGGACGCAACCGAGGTCCGAGAAATCGGACGCGCAGTCCTCACGCTGTCGCGTGGATTAGGTGTGGAAAAGTGGGCCATCCGGCGCAGCCGCAGCATCATGGACGCCTCCGGGCAGGAGCACTGGGCCGCCGTCCGCAAAGAATGGGACGCCGTGATGCCGGACGTGCAGGAGGGAATGAAAGCGCTCAAAAGCGAGCAGCTCGCGCAGCTCGTCAGTCTCGCCGGCTGGTTACGCGGCGCCGAGGCACTCACGGCCCTGGTGTTGCAAAACTACACCGCGGCCGATGCCGAGCTGCTGCGACAGCCGGTCATGCTGGAGGAATTCGAAAAGCAACTCGCCGCCATGAATAACAACATCCGCAGCAAGCCGGCTGTCGCGCGCATGCGTAAAGGCATCACACGCCTGCGGGTGCTCCTGCCGCCGGAGGGCGAACAAATCTCCCGTGAAAAGCTGAAGGCAGTGGGAGGGATCTGCACCGACCTCCTTGGCAGCCTCAAAACAAGAGGCTGATCGTCTCCCGCCGACGCGTCGCGTCAGGCGACGCTTTCGAGCTTCTCCCGCGGCACACCACGCAGCTCAAATAATCGGATGAGTGTCTCCTCGATGAGATTATTCGGGCAGGAGGCGCCGGCGGTAATGCCGACGACGAGTGGACCGTCGGGGAGCCAATCGCGCGCGATCTCTTCATCTCGGGCGTGCAGATTGTAGTGGAGAATCTCATGTTTCGAGAGGAGGCGAGAGGCATTCCTCACAAAAAAAGTCGGGAGCTTCTCTTCGCCCATCTCGGCGAGGTGTGAGGTGTTCGAGCTGTTGTAGCCGCCCACGACGAGCAGCAGGTCCATCTTTACGTCGAGCAACTCGCGTAACGCGTCCTGCCGCTCCTGCGTCGCCCCGCAAATGGTGTCGAAGAAACGGAAATTCGTCGCAGCTGGCTCAGGTCCGTCGCGGTCCACGATCGCCTGGCGGATGCGGCGCTGTACTTCCTCGGTCTCGCCGCGCAGCATGGTGGTTTGATTAGCGACACCGACGCTTCTCAGATGAAGGTCGGGATCGAAACCCGCCGAATACGCGCCGCGAAATTTTTCGAGGAACTCTTCTTTGTTCCCGCCGTGCCGGATGTAATCACAAACGTAATCCGTCTCCGCCAGCGTCAGCACGACGAGATAATGTCCCTGCCCAGTGCCGAGCGCGCGCGAGCTGGTGGCTTTCGTCTCTTCGTGTTCGGCTTTGCCGTGGATGATGGAAGTGGCGGACTCGCTGGCGTACTTCCGCACCCGCTTCCAGACACTCATCACGTCGCCGCAGGTGGTGTCCACGATCTGGCAGCCGCGTGCCTTGATCTGCTCCAGCGTGGCGACTTCGGTGCCAAAGGCCGGCACGATCACGACGTCGTTCGCTTCCAGGTCTTCGATCTCAGCCTGCTTGTTTTTCCCCATCAGGTTTTTGATGCCTAACGAGGAGATTTGGTCGTTGACCTCCGGGTTGTGAATGATCTCTCCGAGGATGAAGAGGCGGCGATCTTTGAAAACCTTGCGTGCGGCGTAGGCGAGGTCGATCGCGCGCTCCACGCCGTAGCAAAACCCGAACTGCTTCGCGAGCCGCACCGTCACATCGCCGACCGTGAGAATGCCGCCGTTGCGACGAATCTTATCGACGATGTCGCTCCGATAATGCGACTCGACCTGCTCCTGGACCGCCGTCATCACCTCCGGCGTGCGGAGGTTTACCTTCTCGCGCGCAGTGGTGCCGCTGGAGATCAGATTCGTGCTCACCGGCACACTATCGGGCAAAACAGGCGTTTTGCCACCGGCGCCGCGCGGCGGTCAATCCTCGAGCAGCGGACCTGACGGTTTCGTGAACGCCGCCTGGGTGATAACGACGTTGTTCGGGATGTCGGGCAAACGCGCATCGTCCACGCGCTGGATTTTCGGCCCAATGGTCGCGTCTTCCGGCTGCGTGTCGGCAATGTTCACAGGGGTGCCGCTCCGCACGAGCGCGAAGAATTTCGCTGCTGCTTCGCCTTTGAGCCGCAAGCAGCCATGGCTGCGCGGGCGGGTATGCACGTAACCCTGGTGGAAGCCGTAGGCCGGCTTGAATTCAACCCAGTAGCCCATGGGATAGCCGACGTAGCGCCCGGAGATCTTGTCGCTCGACTTCGCAGGGATGACACGGTCGCCCTGCACGCGGAAGCCGTAGGAGTTCGAGCGTTTGAACTCTTCCTTGCGATAGATTTTGAAAGTGCCCTTTGGCGTCGGCTTTTCCAGTGTGCCGACGGTGGTCGCCACCGCCATGAGGA
>JACCZQ010000317.1 GCA_013695905.1 Chthoniobacterales bacterium | reverse complement strand
CAGCAGTGTGCGGGCGAATCGCACCGCAACCGACGGCGCGCTCGTTCTCGCGCGCGAGCACGAACGCTGCGCCAGGTTCGTCGATGCCGGCGATCTCCGGCGCCATCGGTTCTGTGTTGCCGTAGATAACGTCGATCTCGGCGCAGCAGGCGGCGAGCAGCCGCACAACCTCAGGCGAGTTGACGTCGCCAGGTTCGATCGTCACCGGCACCGCTGCACCCGAATCGGCTAAGAGGTTGTCTAAAAAGTCTGTCATTCTGAGATGAGATGAGATGAGCGAAGGGAAGAATCTCTGACCTGGCATGTGGAGGTGTGCGAGAGGGGGAAAGGTGAGAGATGTTTCGCTCCGCACAACATGACAGTTGCAAAGGGGACACGTGAGACGCCCGGGCCGGAGCCCATCGCTGCTCTCGCTGGAGCGCTCCGCTCGCGCACCTGTGAGCCGCGAGCATGTCCAAGTGCCGGAGGCACGACGGAATAAAGCCCGGAGCGCAGCGCCGCGGAGCTCCGGGTGGAAATCCACACCCGAGGATGGCCAAACCCCCGGAGGGGGTGACGGAGCGCACAGGAAGTGCGCGCACTGCAGCTTCTGCGACTTCGTTCCGTCGCCCCCTTCGGGGGCTTGGCCACGGTGGTTGATCGGGGCACCCGGAGTTCCGCTGGGCGCTCCACTCCGGGCTTTATTCCGTCGCTCCTTCGGAGCTTCTGAAAGGACGCTGCTGCGCGCGCCGTGCCGCCATTTCTAAGCTTAGAAGCCGTCTTAAAAGTCTGTCATTCTAAGCTGAGTGGATAGGGCTGAGCGCAGCAAGGAATCTCTGGCTCTTTCTGCTTCTGACGCTTTTGTTGCCAGAAGAAGTCAGAGATGTTGCGCTGCGCTCAACCTGACAATTCGAAAAGGCGACTTTTTAGACGCCCTCTAAGCTAAGGCACCAGCGTTTCCTGCTCGATCGAAGCGATGTGCAGGCCAGCCACTGTCACGCCGGAACCATCATCAAACCAGACTACGATGCGGGAGCTCTGCGGATCGATGCCGCAGTGTTCCGGTGTCGGAATCGAATAGCGGCTGCCACCCGTCGTGACGATGGTGAACGGCACGAACGGCCGCGCTGCCAGGAGCTTCCGAATGTCGCCAACCATGGCCTGAATATAAAACAGCTCTCAGCCCGCACTAGCCCAATCGAGCACGATCTTGCCGGATTGGCCGGATTTCATCAGCTCGATGCCTTCGATGATTTTCGTGTAGGGCAGGTGGTGCGTGATTACTGGCGAAATATCGAGGCCACTCTGCAGCAGCGCCGTCATTTTGTACCACGTCTCGAACATCTCGCGCCCGTAAATGCCTTTGATCGTTAGGCCGCGGAATACGACCAGGTTCCAATCAATCGCAGCGCTGCCGGGCATGATGCCGAGCATCGCGATGCGGCCGCCGTTGACCATCACGTCGAGCATGTCGGTGAAGGCTCTGGGGTTGCCGGACATCTCGAGGCCGACGTCGAAACCTTCCTTCATCCCGAGCTCGTGCATCGCGTCCTGCAATTTTGTTTCGCGCACGTCGATCGCGAGGGTGGCGCCCATCTTCCGCGCCAGGTCGAGGCGGTAGGGGTTCACGTCGGTGATGACCACCTTCCGCGCGCCCGCCATTTTGCAGATCGGCACCGCCATGCAACCAATCGGCCCGGCGCCGGTGATCAGCACGTCTTCGCCGACGAGGTCGAACGAGAGGGCGGTGTGGACGGCATTGCCGAGCGGGTCGGAGCAGGAGATCACATCGAGGGGGATGCTCGGGTCGCACCGCCAGATGTTGCTCGACGGGACGGAGACGAACTCCGCGAAGCCGCCGGCGCGGTGCACGCCGATGCCTTTCGTGTTCGGGCAAAGGTGTCGCCGCCCCGCGAGGCAATTCCGGCAATGGCCACAGACGATGTGCCCTTCGGTGGTGACGAGCTCGCCGGGCTTGAAGTCGGTGACGGCGCTGCCGACTTCCGCCACCTGGCCGACGAACTCATGGCCGATCACGAGCGGCACCGGGATGGTTTTCTGCGCCCACGCGTCCCAATTGTAGATGTGCACGTCGGTGCCGCAGATCGACGCTTTCTGCACGCGGATGAGGACGTCGTTCGGCCCGACATTTGGCACCGGCACTTCCTGCAGCTCGAGACCTTCTGCGGCCTCTGTTTTGACGACAGCGGGCATTGTCCTGCTCATGCGCTGACGCTACGCACAGGTGCGGCCGGTGCAAAGTGGTGAGGGGGTGACGGCGCGGATGCATGAATCCGATCGGGACGTCATGGGGAGCGTGCGGCGGTTGTAGGCCGCGTCTCCTGACGCGGCGGGCGGTGGACGTGGCAACGCACAGGGCCCGTCCGGTCGGGAGACCCGCCTACAACGGTGGCGAGTCGACAGCACACCAACGCACAGGTGCTTCGTGCGGACGGCGGGCCGCGCCGCGAACGACAATGCCGTAGCGCACCGTGGTCCGTGGCGAGTGCGCGAGCCTCAGGCGGTGCCGAGCAGCACGATGGGGCCTTCACGCTTCGGCACGCCACCTTCACGCTCGACGCTGATGGCGAACGCCTGCACCGACTTGGCCGGCGCGGTCGGCTTAAACTCGACCACGGTGGTGCCGTCCGCATTTACCCGCACGATCCCGGCGCTGATCGGATCCTTGTGCTCCGCATCAACGGCCCAGAGCTGGTAATCGCGCCCATTACCCGCGGAGGGAAGATTGTTGATTTTAATGGTGCCGGATTGCCGCGCCGCATCCCACGCCACCACCGCCTGCGCTTTTGCCGGGCCATCCTTGGTGGCACTGAGCGCGACGAGCACGGGAGTCGTCTGCGCGGCCGCGATGATCTGCCGGGATTCCTGCGCCATCCGCTCAGTCTCTGCACGTGCGACTTCCGCGGCCTCTTCCGCATGCGCCGCCCGCAGTCGCGCGGCGTCGGTGGCTTGTTCCTGCTGCGCGACGCGATCCTGCAGCTGCGCACGTTCGCGCGCCAGCAGTGCGCACGCGACCATCAGTCCCGCCGCGATCGCCCACGGCAACCAGCGCCCAAACGCCGCAGCTGAAGGCCGGATGACGTTCCCCGGCGCTGCCGCGGCACGAGGCGCCGCCTCCGCGGCAATCTGCTGCAGCACGCGCTGCTTCAGTGCCGGCGGTGCTGTTTGCGGCTCCACCGCATGTGCAAGGGCAGCTCCGCTCTCCCGCAGCTCGCGCACGAGCGAGCGCAGCTCCGCACTGACGCTGAGCTCGACCTCGAATGCGGCAGTCTCCTCCGCGCTCAAGAGATCGAGCGCGTAGAGTGCGGCCTGTTCTTGTTGTGCTTCAGAGATCATCTAATCCATCCCGCAACCTCAGCAGACCACGTCTGATCCTAGCCTTCACAGTCCCTAACGGCGAGCCGGTGTGCTGAGCGATTTCCGCGTGCGTCATTTCGCTGAAGAACGCCATCTCGATCGCGCGGCGGTGATCGCCCGGCAGCGTCTGCAGGGCTGAACGCACACGAGCCGCATCGTCTTTGATCGCCGACACGTGCGATGCATCGGCCCATCGTGAGGAGACACCGACACTCTTCTCCACCTCGTCCGCGGCGGTCTCGGCCAGGCGCTGCCGCCGGCCCCGCGCCCGCAGCCGATCGATCGCCCGCGCGCGGGTGATCATGACCGCCCAGGAGAAGACACTGCTGCGCTTCGCGTTATAAGTGGCAGCGCTCCGCCAGATCTGCAGGCACACCTCCTGCAGCGTGTCTTCCACCTCGGCTGCATCCCCGAGGAGCTGGTAGGCGAGCGAGAAGAGCGCGTTCGCGAGCCGATCGTAGAGCGAGCTAAACGCCTCCTGATCACCCGCCGCGACACGCTTCACCAAAGCGTAGTCGCTCGCCTGCTGCGACGGCTCGATCATCAATCCGGGGCGGCCTGATTTCCGGCGGCGGGGCTGATCACCTTTTCAATTCGGGCGCCACGCCCCGGGTGCGGGTGCCATGAAGAAACTTAGCAGGCGCTGGAGTGCCAGCGCCTGCGTCTCTGCCTCAACTGGAACAGTCAGGACAGCATGAACATTTCGATACCTGACCTTTAAGCGCGGCGCGTCCGGCGGCGAACAAACATCACCGCAGATCCGAGGAGCGCTGCACCGAGCAGTGCAGTGGTGCTGGGCTCGGGAATGGCAACAGCCGAAATCGAGATCGTGTCAGCGCCCAGCGCACCACCGATGGTTCCGAGGAGCGTGGCCGCGCCGGTGGAGAGATTCACCGTGTAGAGGAAGTCGTCATTCGAGAGGAAGGCGATGCCGGAGCTCTGCGAGATGTCGAAGCCGTTGAAGCCGGTGAGGGTGATCCCGAGAGACCCCACGAGGTTCAGCGTGTTGAAACT
>JACCZQ010000305.1 GCA_013695905.1 Chthoniobacterales bacterium | reverse complement strand
ACACCGGCAAGCCGCTCTCGCTCGCGCGCAATCTCGACATCCCGCGAGCCGCCAGCAATTTCCGCTTCTTCGCCACCGCCATTCTGCACACCGAGACGGAGGCGCACGTCACCGACGGTCTCGCTTTCAATTACACCCTGCGCCAGCCGCGCGGCATCGCCGGCCTCATCTCGCCGTGGAATCTCCCGCTTTATCTTCTGAGCTGGAAAATCGCACCCGCCCTTGCCTGCGGGAACACCGCCGTCGCGAAACCGAGCGAGCTCACCCCGATGACCGCGCAGCTGCTCTGCGAAGCCTGCGTTGAAGCAGGGCTCCCTCCCGGCGTCCTTAACGTAGTGCACGGCACCGGCCCGAACGTCGGCGCCGCCATCACCGCGCATCCGAAGATCAACACCATCTCCTTCACCGGCGGCACCGTCACCGGTAAAAAGGTGGCGGAGACCTGCGCCCCGATGTTCAAGAAGATCTCCCTCGAGCTCGGCGGCAAAAACCCGAACATCATCTTCGCCGACGCTGATCTCGACGCCGCGATCACCGGCAGCGTCCGTAGTTCCTTCGCGAATCAGGGGCAGGTCTGCCTCTGCGGTTCGCGCGTCTTCGTCGAGCAGCCGATCTACGACGAATTCGTCCGCCGTTTCATCGAAAAGACCGCGCAGCTGCGACTCGGCGACCCGCTGGAGCCCACCACCGACCAGGGCGCCATCGTCTCCAAAACACAGCTTGAGAAAGTGCAGTTCTACGTCGATCTCGCGCAACAGGAAGGCGGCCAGCTCGCCCTCGGCGGCACAGCACCAGAGGCGATCAACGATCGCTGCCGCGACGGCTACTTCTTCCCGCCCACCATCATTACGGGGCTGCCCGTCTCCTGCCGCGTCAATCGCGAGGAGATTTTTGGCCCGGTAGTCTCCATCACGCCATTCGATAGCGAAGAAGAAGTTGTCGATTACGCGAACGACTGCGAATACGGCCTCGCCTCCAGCGTCTGGACACAAAACCTAAGCCGTGCCCACCGCGTCGCCGAGCAAATCCACACCGGCACCGTCTGGGTAAATTGCTGGCTCCTGCGCGACCTGCGCGTCCCATTCGGCGGCATGAAACAGAGCGGCGTCGGCCGCGAGGGTGGCAACGAAGCGCTGCATTTTTTCACCGAGCCAAAAAATGTCTGCATCGCGCGGTAGGCGGATCCACGTCACGCCGATTCGGAGTGGTTTGCAGGACTGCCAATCACTGTCACGGAACGAACCAGCGCTATAATCGCGAATCATGAGTCTCGCTGAGAAGAACGCCGTCGATGCCTTGTCCCCGGATGAACTGGCCGAGCTGGCGGCATTCATCCGTGAGCGCGACCACGCGGTTTGGGACCGGCAGGTCGATGCAGATTTCGCCGAACACGGACGTCTCTCGATAGTTGCCGAGGAAGTTCGCGCCGACATCCGGGCGGGGCGACTTCAGGATCTGCCTTGATTGGTAAAACCCATCCGCGTTTCTGGAAAGCGTTTGAGCGCTTGCCGGCTACGGTGCAAAAACTCGCCCGCGAGAAGCATGCGCTCTGGAAGGACGATCCATTTCATGCGTCGCTTAGGTTCGAGGAGCGCCGCAACAGTATTTGTGTCGTGCGGATCGGCGAACACTACCGCGCACTCGGTCTGCGTGAAGGCGAGGTCATCGCCTGGTTTTGGATTGGCACGCACGAGGAATACAATCTTTCGATTTTGATTCTCATCGCCTCCAGCGTCTGGACGCAAAACCTCGGCCGCGCCCACCGCGTCGCGGAGCAAATCCACACCGGCACCGTCTGGGTGAATTGCTGGCTCCTGCGCGATCTGCGCGTTCCTTTCGGCGGCATGAAACAGAGCGGCGTCGGCCGCGAAGGCGGCAACGAAGCGCTGCACTTCTTCACCGAACCAAAAAACGTCTGCATTGCGCGCTGAGTTCCCACAGCCGCCCCTGAAGCATCCACAAGCCGCCGCCGCCCCGAAACGCCGCCGCCACCCGAAAGCGCCCGCCACGCCCATGTGTCATCCTGAGCCGCGCAGACGGCGAAGGATCTCACGTCCGGAGCGTGTGTTTATATGGTCCGGAAGCCGGGAGGTAGCGCCTCGTATGAGCAGGAGCCAAACCCCGGCAGGGGTGACGGAACCTCGTTGACGCACTCCGTAAACGACACCAGCGCGGCAGCTGTGAGCTTCCGCCGCCCCGTTCCGGGGCTTGGCACCTTCGTGGGGCGTTGATCCCGGAGTTCCGCTTTGCGCTCCACTCCGGGCTCCATTCCGCCGCACCTCCGGTGCTCTGAATCGGCGATTCCGGCCGGTTCTCGTCGTGCACCGAGAGCGGAATCGTCGCAACCCACAGAGCGTGTCATCCTGAGCCGCGCAGACGGCGAAGGATCTCACGTCCGGAGCGTGTGTTTAT
>JACCZQ010000284.1 GCA_013695905.1 Chthoniobacterales bacterium | reverse complement strand
GCGCCAGGACGGAGCCGTCGGTGAACTCGACCATGGAGTGGATGATGCTCTGCGGGTGCACGACCACTTCGACGCGCTGCATTTCAACGTCGAAGAGCCAGCGTGCTTCGATCATTTCGAGGCCTTTGTTGAAGAGCGTGGCGGAATCGATGGTGATCTTCGGACCCATGTTACAGGTGGGGTGACGCAGCGCCTGCTCGGGCGTGATGGTGGGAAATTCTGCGGCGGGTGTTTTGCGGAAGGGGCCGCCGGATGCGGTGAGGATGAGGCGCCGCACATCCGAAACGTCCAACGTCCAACGTTCAACATCCAACGCTGAACTCTCTGATTTGGACGTTGAACGTTGAACGTTGAGCGTTGGAAGTTTCCCCATCAAACATTGGAAGATGGCGTTGTGCTCGCTATCAACTGGCAGCACCCGCACGCCCTTTGCCCGCGCGGCATTCATCACAATCTCCCCCGCCATGACGAGGATTTCTTTACTCGCGACGGCGAGATCCTTTCCCGCCTCGATGGCCGCCAGCGCCGGACGTAAACCGCCGGTGCCGATCACCGCCACCAGCACCATGTCTGCCTCCGCGAGGCAGGCGATCTCCACCAGCCCCTGCTCGCCGGTGAACACCTGCGGTTCGTAGTCGAGCAGCGAGCGCAGCTCACCGGCTTTCGACTCATCGACGATGCAGACCGCCGGTGGGCGGGTGGCGTTTGCCTGCTGCGCCAGCTTCGCGGCGCTGGTGTTCGCCGCGAGGCCGACGATCTCCATCCGCTCCGGGATGTCACGGGCGACTTTCTGGGCGCTTTCGCCGATCGAGCCGGTGGCGCCGAGGACCACTACGCGTTTGGGGGTCATGTGGAGAATGGCCTCGCGCAACGGTCGCCAAGGAACGCAAAGGTGCTGCTGCTCAGCAGATTCTGCTGCCTTCCATTGCGAACCTTTGTGGACGTGGCGTGAGGCACCTTTATGGAACCCGCACGACGAGCCGCAGGTAGAAGAACAAGAGCGGCGCGGTGAAGAGCAGGCTGTCGATCAGGTCGAGCGCGCCGCCGATTCCCGGCAGGAAATTTCCCGAGTCTTTCACCCCAGTGCTGCGTTTCACGATGGATTCCGCGAGGTCGCCGATGACCGCCGCAAAACCCAGCAGCAGTCCCAGAACCGCGGCGTGTGTCCAGTTGAGCGCGGAGAGCTGCACCGGCATGAGCCAGAACAACCCAAGACTCGCCAGCAACGAAAACCCGAGCGCGCCGCCGAGTCCTTCCCACGTCTTCGCCGGGCTGATGTGCGGGACCAGCTTGTGTTTCCCGATGAGGCTGCCGGTGAGATACGCGCCCATGTCGCTGAATTTCGTAATCGCGATGCAATACAGCACGTAGAACTGCCCCATCAGCTCACCCGTCGGCGAGCGCGGCACCACGTAGACGATCTTCGTGATGAAATTGTAAAGCCACAGCACGTAGAGCAGTCCGAAGAGCGTGTAAGCCATCGTCCGCAGCGGCGCATCATCGCGCAGGCTGTCGAACATCTGCCGCCCAAAGACCGTGAGCAAAAACCCGAGCAGCACCGCCATCTCGAAGTCGTAGGAGTTCGCCACCCCGCGCCGCGAGAAGTAGTAGAAGCTCCCGCAGAGCATGATGGCGCCGCAGACCATCCCGGTGATCTTGAAATTCGGGAGCCCCTTGTGGTCAAGCATCCCGTAGAACTCCCACAGCGTCAGGAGACCAAGCGCGGCGATGAGCGCGAAGAACGCCAGCTCGTAGCCCGAGAAGATAATCAGCAGCGCCACCGACCAGAGCGCGATCGTGCTGGCGAAACGGAAAATGAAAGTCAGCCCCTTGGTGACCGGCTTCTGATCGGCACGCTCGGTCGACTCAGGCATGAGCGTTCACCATGCGGAGATTTTCTGTCTCCGGCAAGTGTGGAGCCGCTTTCGAAGAAAAACGCGGGCCGTTGCATCCAAACGGAGATTCAGACGCGTAAACTGAATGATTGACATAACCACATTCAAGCTGCAGAAAGACTCTCGATCATGAAATTACCCGAACTGGCAGAAACCACTCTCTCGAACGTCAGCCGTCGCAACTTCCTTCGCCGATCGAGTATCGCCGGAGCTGCTGCCCTCCTCGCCCCGGCTTCCCTTATCTACGCGCAGAAGCAGGAACAAGATCAGAACCGCAGCCCCGAGCAGGACCTCGCGATCCTGAACTTCGCGCTGAACCTCGAGTATCTGGAAGCTGAGTACTACCTGTTCGCCTTCACCGGCCAGGGCCTCGAAGCCAACGGCGTCAGAGTCAATGGCAGCGGCACGCCTGGTGGAGTGACGATCAAGCCGAACCCGCAGGTGCCGTTTACCACCCCTGCATTTCAGCAGTACGCCCGCGAGCTCGCCATCGATGAGCGTAACCACGTCGTGTTCCTCCGCGGCGCGATCAGCGGTGCTGGCGGGCAGCCGGCCGCGCGGCCAGCCATCGACCTGCAGAACAGCTTCAACACGCTCGCGCAAGCAGCGGGGCTTGGCGCCTCCTTCGATCCCTTCGCGAACGAAGTGAACTTCCTCATCGGCTCCTACATCTTCGAAGACGTCGGCGTCACCGCTTACAAAGGCGCTTCGCCGCTCATCTTCAATCCTGACGTCCTCGAGGCAGCCGCGGGCATTCTCGCGGCGGAAGCGTATCACTCCGGCGTCATCCGCACGGTCCTCTTCTCGCTCGGCGCTGCGACCCAGGACGCCAGCGCCCGCATCTCGGCGCTCCGCGCTCAACTCAGCGGCGCTGCGGATGACCAGGGCGTGCTCGACCGCCGGGGCCTCGCGAACATCACCGTCACCGACGGCAACTCGCTCGTCTTCAGCCGCACACCGCGCCAGGTGCTGAACATCGTCTACGGCGCGCAGAATGCCTCCTCCGGCCTCTTTTTCCCGAACGGAATGAACGGCCAAATCACCACGTAAAATAATTGTTGACTCAGACACCGAAATAACCGCAATCTCAGATCATCTCAGATCATCTTACCCAGTTATCACCTATGAAACGTCTCTTCCTCTCACTTGTTGCAGTTGTTTCAATGCTGCCCGCGCTCGCCTCGGCCGAAACCGTCTTCGGCCTCACCGGCGGTGGCGCCATCTTCAGCTTCGATTCCGCCACTCCGAACACGATCAACAACCTGGTGCTGGTGACCGGCACCGGAACCGATACCCTCGCCGGAATCGATTTCCGTCCGGCGACCGGCCAGCTCTATGGTTTCGCCACTAACGGCAACCTTTACCGCATCAATACCGCCACCGGGGTGGCCACTCTCGATGTGGTCCCGCTGATGTCGGTGGGAACGCTGCAGTTCGCCGACTTCAATCCCCTCGTCGATCGGCTCCGGATTCTCTCCGCCGGGAATGAGAACTACCGCCTCACGCCCAGTGGCGGTCCGAACGCCGGCATGGTGAACTTCGACGGAAACTTCGCGTTCGCCGCCGGCAGCGGCACCGGGACGCCGAATCTGCTGGGCGCCGCTTACACGAATAAC
>JACCZQ010000264.1 GCA_013695905.1 Chthoniobacterales bacterium | reverse complement strand
AAACAACGGGGGTAAGGGGAAGTGTCTCCCGCGCGCTCAAAACCGACTCGCGAACCCACTGCAACGCCGCTTCACCTCGATCTTTGGCCCCCAACGGCCGCCGCCGACTAATGGTGAAATATCCGGGGTAGAGCCCGTTGCTGCGACCTTTTCGGCTAGCTTAGTACACGATCCCCCAGCAAAACTGTAGTGACACACCGACAACAGCTCGACCCGATTCATCCGTGAAATGATTAAGCGTTTCAAAGTTCAGAATTACAAAGCGTTGCGCGACGTGTCGCTGGACTTGACGCCTATCCATGTTCTGATTGGTCCGAACGACTCCGGCAAGACGAGCCTCCTTGAGGCCATTGCCGCACTCTGCCGAAGCGTCGATCATGACCTTTCCCACGCTTTCACGGGGGCTTGGGATGGAGAGCAACTGATCTGGCATCGGACGAGAGATCTACCGATTGCGATGAGCGCCTCAATTGAAGGCGACGGTAAGGAGTTCGAGTACAGGATTTCTTTCAATTTTCCCTCGACTGGTCGCGGTGCATTCATCAACGAAGAGGTCATCTTGTTTGAGCCTGGAATGGAGCCTCTAAAGATCGGTCAACAACGGGACTTTCGTTCCCAGGTCTTTCGAGCGGGAGCCCAGAACGAAACTGCATCGAGCGATGTTCGCAGAGCGGCTTTGCTGGTTCACGACTCGCTTCGTGGCGTCCATTCTTATCGTTGGGATTCCAGATTTCTTGGACTACCCGTCGCCCCCGACCGAAAACGACGATTTCGCATGGAACCGTCTGGCTTTGGGCTGGCGCTCTGCCTCGACGATATTCTTGGCTACGACCGCGATCGTTTCATTAGGCTCGAGAGCCGTTTCAAACAGATATTTCCTCAGTTTAAGTCGATCCAATTGATTCCAGAGGCAGCGTTCCGATCGCCCACCGACGATCCGGAGGCGATTCCAATGCTGCAGAGGGCGGATGGAAAAGGGATTTATTTCGAGTTTGCGACTGGCGGTCAGAGAATATCAGCCCATCAAGTTTCTGACGGGGTCCTACTGGTGCTGGCGTATCTTACAATCCTGAATCTTCCCGAGCCGCCTCGCGTTTTGCTCATCGAAGAACCTGAAAACGGAATCCATCCCAAGCGTTTGCGGGATGTGCTCGGGATCCTGCGCGACTTGGTGAGCGAGCAGAACCGGACCCAAGTGGTAATGACGACGCACTCACCGTATGTGGTCGATCTGTTCCAGCCGGAGGAAGTAACCATTTGTCAGAAGCAGCAAGACGGGGCGGTATCCGTTCGTCGGCTTTCGGAGAGCAGACCAGTGCGCGATCAACGGGATGTATTTACTCTCGGTGAGATTTGGACGGCAGAGGGTGATGAGGCGCTGGCGACGACGGTTGCTTCCGGCGCGGAAAACAGTGAATGAAGGTTCTCATCGTCGCGGAGGGCGCGAGCGAGCTTGAGGGCGCGCTGAAAACAATTATTTCCCGCCTTGCGTCTGCCGAACTGGATATCCATCAGGACAAAGTCAGTGCGGGTCGTATTCACGCTCATCATGGGAAGGGACAGGGCTATTTCAAGAGGGCAGTCCGATGGATGATCGAAGCCGAAAAGCGCGGATTCGATGCCGTTATTCTGGTGATCGACGAGGATGGTCGCCACGAGCGAACGAAAGAATTCACGGAAGCACAGAATTACGCAGGCAGGAAAATTCGCCGTGCGCTGGGAGTAGCTATACGAACCTTTGACGCCTGGATGCTCGCCGACGAAGTAGCATTAACAAAAGTGTTAAACTTCCCCATTAATTGCCAACCTGATCCAGAGACAATCCGCCATCCGAAGCGGGCTTTGGGAAGCATCCATGAGCGAATTGAAGAGGCCCAAACCGCGGCCGCCATCTATTCAGAGATCGCTGACCACATTAACCTAGATACTCTCGAAACGCGTTGTCCAAAGGGTTTTGCTCCTTTCGCTCAGCGCGTCAGAGCGCTAGCCGGATGACGAGAGAGAATCGTCGTTGACGGTGACGCTCATTGGGATGCCGCGGCCTTCCGAGGTGCTGATCGCCGGTCGAAGTAATAATCCCAATGGTGCCGCGCGATCTTCGCAATTCATCACCCCGCGCGCGATTTTTGGGATGCGATAAACAGCCTACCCGTGCTGCACCTGCTGGAGGCGCTGCCGGACGCCGGTGAATACCTCCTGCATCGCTTCGACGCGGTGGAGGAGCGGCTCGTAACGTTTGCGCTCAGATTCGCAGAAGGCGGCGAGCGGTTGGAACGCGACTTCGATCTCTTTATAAAAAACGTCGATGGCGTGCTCCATCTGCTGCTCGATAGCCTGGATTAACTCCCGTCGTTTGTTGTCCATTTCCTTCTCGTAGGCGTTAAGAATCTTCCGCCGCTGTGTGATGGCGACGAAGGTGCCGAGCGCCAGCGCGGAGCCGGCGATCACGCCTGTCACGTCCACAACGCTCGCATGAATCATCGCCGCGAGGAGCGTAGCTAATCCACCCGCGGCCGCCACGCCCGCCGGCACACGCACCCAGGTGGCACTCTCGCGGAAGATGCGGGAGAGCTGCTCCTCCACGCCTTTCCCGGCGATGCGCTCCACCAGCGTTAGCTCGATGGATTGCAGCAGCTCCCGGCGTTGCCGCGCGAAATCGGGGATCGTCTTCGACATCTGCGTTTTTCCCTCGGAAGCGAAGTGCGCTTCGATGGTGTCCTGCAGCTGCGGCCACAAACCGCGGAGGTCGGTCTCGAGAAGTTGGACGGCGTTCTCCACCTGCGGCTGGACGGTGTGGCGGAGCTTTTCCTCGACTTCGTGCTGGAAATCCTCCTGCCATTTGGCGCGGCTCCAGATGAGGCGCCAGGCTTTCCAGAAGGAGAGCTTTTCTTCGATGAAGCGCGTGCCGTGCTCCGCGGCTTCGCGGCAGGCTTTCTCGACGCCGCGCAGGAAGCCCGCGATCTGCCGCAGCGTCTGCTCTTTGCGGTTCTTGAGAAACTCGGAGACGCGCGCGAGGTGCTGCTCGTCGCGAACGATGACGTCGAAACTGCCGCGGATTTCATCCACCACTTCGGTGAGCATCAATCCCGCGGTGCGCCCGGTGGATTGCAGCTTCAACATCCGGGCGCTGCTCTCGGTGACCATCCGATTTATTTGATCTTCGAGCGGGCCGAAGTTGCTCTCGCTCCAGAGGCGCTCCTTGTCGAGGCCGGTGGTGCGCGCGAGCAGCGCGTTCTTCGCGGAGACGGCGAACGTCGGCGGCGCGAAGCCGATCTTCTGCAGCGCGGTGTCTTCGAGGTGGCGGCGGATGATCTCGATCTCGGCCGGGTCGCGCAGGTCGGCTTGTTGCAGAACGAAGACGACGTTCTTGAGCCACTTTTTCTGGACGAGATCGAGCAAAGTCCACGCGGATTGGGTCCACGGATTGATGACGGAGAAGACGAACAGCACCAGGTCGGCGCGCGGGATGAAACTCTCGGTGATCGTCTGGTGCTCGGCGACGATGGTGTTCGTGCCCGGGGTGTCCACGACGTTGAAATCACGGAGAAAGGGAATCGGCTCGTAACGCTCGACGAGGTGCGGCGTGACTTCGACGCTCTTCGCCTGCTCGCCGTAGCGAAAGATGTAAACGCGGTCGGTGGCCGGGAGCACGTCCACTTTCGCGAATTCCTGGCCGAAGAGCGCGTTGAGGAGCGACGACTTGCCGGCTTTTACTTCACCGACGACGACGAAAAGAATCGGCTCGCGGATGTCGCTGAGCAGCCCCTGCAGAGTGTCGAGCGCAGCAGGGCCGCGGCGCATTTCGGAGCTGAGCTTGAGCAGAGCTCCGAGGGCAGTTTCGAGGTCGGTGCGAAGCTGCAGGTATTGATCGGCGATCATGCCGGCAATCTAGCCGCGCGGAGTGCCGGTCGGCTCAGCTGGTCGCGGAGAAGAGGGGGGCGCAGTGGCCGGCGAAGCTGCGGGAGTGGTGGCGCGGCGCGCGGTGGGAGAGGGTGATGGCGGCGGAGTGACCGGTTCCCCGGTGCGTGTGTGCGGGATGGGCGTGACGGTCGCTTTCGGCTTCGGCGGCGGCGTTTTCGCCATGGCGAGCAACTCGGAGACGGTGGCAAACTTGAATCCTTTCGCGGTGAGCTGATCCAGCGTCTGCGGGACGGCTTCGACGCTGCCGGGGTGGATATCGTGCAGGAGGATGATGGAGCCGGGACGCGATTGCGTGACGATGCGATCGCGAATCACACCTGGTCCCGGGCGTTTCCAATCAAACGGATCCACGTCCCAGATGATGGTGCGGTAGCCCAAGGAGTCGTAGATCCATTGCTTTTGGCGCGGGGTGATGGAGCCGTAGGGCGGGCGGAACAAGGTGGTGCGCGCACCGGCGGCGGCTTTGATGGCGTCGTCGGTTTTCTGCAGCTGCGAGCGGACGCCGTCGTCGCCCATTTTGCCGAGATTCGGGTGCGACCAGCTGTGGTTCGCCAGCTCGTGTCCCTCCTGCACGATCCGTTTCATGATCTGCGGGTACTCGACGGCGTTCTTGCCGATGACGAAGAAAGTCGCCTTCAGTTTTCGCGCCGCGAGCATGTCGAGCAGCTTCGGAGTGAGGGTGGCGTGCGGGCCGTCATCGAAGGTGATGGCGACGTATGGTTCCTCGACGTAAACGGAATTGAAAGTGATCTGCGGGCCGCCGCGTGGGGGATCGGGCGGCGGGATGACGTGGGGCTGCTCAGCAGCCGGTGGCATGGGTTGCTGCTGCTGGGCGACCGCGACGCAGGAGCTAAACAGCCCGAGCAGGGCGAAAAGGAACAACCGTTGACCGGACATGAAAAGGTTCTTTGGCACGAAGTTTCGTGTATGTAGCAGAGGCGGCTCGCAACGCAAGACAGGTGCTGCTGCCCGGCTGCTCTGGCTTCAAAACAGGGCCACCCGGTGCTTCGGGCGCGAAGAGAGTCTGCAGGGACAATTGGCAGCCATCCTGCTTTAGCTATCGTCGAGGGCTTTTCGCCGCCGCTGCCCCTCCCTCTCCCACGATGAAGATTCTATTGATTGAAGATCACGCCGATAGCCGCCGGAATCTCCAGCGGTTGATCGAGCGCCGGGGGCACGAGGTGCGGGCGGTCGCCAGCTCCGAGGAAGCCGAGGCCATCCTCGAGCACGAGCAGTTCCCGTTTTTGATCCTCGATTGGATGCTGCCGGGGAAGAGCGGCGTGCAATTGTGCAGCGAGCTGCGGACGAAACCAAACGGCGACGAGATGTTCATCCTGCTGGTGACGGCGCGGGCCGATACCGAGGACCTGCAGCAGGCGCTCGAGGCGGGCGCAAACGATTACCTGACGAAGCCGCTTGATCTTGGGTTGCTGAACGTGCGGCTCTCCGTCGCCGAGCGGCAGATCAGCGACCTGGCGGAGCGCAATCACGCGCGCGCGGCGCTGCAGGAATCCGCCCGCACGATGGCGAACATCCTGGAGAACACCACCGACGGGTTCTTCGCGGTGGATCACGACTGGAGATTTACCTACCTCAATCCGGAGGCGGAGTACCTGCTCGACCGGCCGCGGGCGGAGCTCTACGGGGCTCAATTATGGGAGAAATTCCCGGAGCTGCTCGGCTCCGTGTTTGAGACGAATTACCGCCGCGTCATGCGCGAGCAGGTGGCGGTGGAGTTCGAGGCTGGCGACGACGAAGGCAAGAAGTGGGTGGAGGTGCATGCCTACCCGAGCGGCGGCGGTATTTCAGTGTTTTTCCGCGATATCACGGAGCGCAAACGCACGGAAGGGGAGCGGCTCACCACGAGTAAGCTGGAGTCGCTGGGCACACTTGCGGGCGGCATCGCGCATGACCTGAACGACATCCTCACGGTGATCTCCGGCAACATCGGACTGGCGCAAATCGAGGCGCCGAATGACTGCGGCGGTCTTCTCTCGTTCCTGTCGAAAGCAGGGCAGGCGGCGCAACATGCCGCCCATCTCTCCAGCCAGCTGCTCACGTTCTCGAAAGGCGGCGCACCACTCAAGAAAGTGGCTTGTGTTTCGACGCTGCTGCGCGAGGCGGCGGAGTTTGCGCTCTATGGTTCGAACATTCGCGTCGATTTTGAGATGCCTTCCGAAGTGTGGAAAGCGGAAGTGGACGCGGGACAAATCGAGCAGGTGGTGAACACGCTGATCCTGAACGCGCGCGAAGCGATGCCGGCCGGTGGAACCGTGCGGATCACGGCGCGGAATGTGGAGATCGAGGAGAAAAAGGCGCTGCGTCTGGCGGCCGGGCGCTACGTGAAGGTGACGATCACCGACCGCGGCACCGGGATTGCCGATGAACTGACGACGAAGATTTTCGATCCGTATTTCACGACGAAGCCGGCGTCGAGCGGTCTCGGGTTGGCGATCAGCTATTCAGTGCTGAAGAGGCACGGCGGCTCGCTGCACCTGGAGAGCACATCGAATGAAGGATCGACGTTTGCGTTCTACCTGCGCGCCACGGATGGGCCTCTGGCGCCGAAAGACGAGCAGCCGCGCGACAAGCCCTTTCGGTTCAACCATCAGCGCGTGCTGGTGATGGACGATGAGGCGTCGATCCGCGAGCTGACGTCGCAGCTGCTCGGCACCCTCGGATATGAGGTAACCGCGGTGCCGGATGGGCTGGAGGCAATCCGCACGTATGAGAAGGCATTGCGGCGCGGGGAAAATTTTCAGGCGGTCATTCTCGACGCCACGGTGCGCGGCGGACTGGGTGGAGTGGCGACGATCGAGAAGCTCCGGGGAATGGACCCGGACGTGAACGCGATCATCTGCAGCGGCTACTCGGATGAAGCGGCGCTCTCGGAATTTCTCGCCTACGGTTTCCGCGGCGCGCTGCCAAAGCCCTTCACGCGGAGTGAACTGGCGGACGCACTGCAGCGGACCTTGGAGGCGGGGCGGGCGAACTAGAGGCGTTCAGCTATGAAGGTCCGGCGCCGTGGAATGGCCGCGCTGCGCTCTGTGAGACGCTCGCGCTAGCGACTCCGGAATTTTTCGAGAGCAGCGATGAAAGCGTCGGGTCCGCCAGGCATATAGCCCAGCTGGCCGAGCTTTTTCCCGCTACCGTCGAACACGATGATCGTGGGGAAGCTTCGGACGCCATGCTCGTCGGCGAGGTTTTCGTTCTGCTGTTTCTGGGTCGTGGTCAGTCTTTTCCCGCGCGGGAAATCGACGTCCAGGAGCACGAAATTTTTTCGCGCGTATTCTTTAAAGCTCGGCTTGGAGAAAACTTCCCGGTCGAGCTTGATGCACCAGCCGCACCAATCGGAGCCGGTGAAATCGAGCAGGAGAAGTTTCTTATTCGTCTTCGCTTCATCCTGGG
>JACCZQ010000236.1 GCA_013695905.1 Chthoniobacterales bacterium | reverse complement strand
CAGCATGATCGCACCTGCCATCGACACCTCATCTCTCTTCACGCCCACTCCTACAGACGAAGCGCTCATGGCGAGCATCGCCGGCCGCGAAGAATCAGCGCTCGACGAATTGTATAAGAGGCACGGGAAAACGCTGAAGAAGGTGATCTACCAGGTGCTACAGGATGAAGCGGAAGCCGACGATGTGCTCCAGGAAAGCGTGCTGCAGGTCTGGCGCGAGGCGGGGAGCTACTCGGCTGCGCTGGGCAAGCCGCTGGGATGGCTGGTGACGATCGCGCGGAGGAGGGCGATCGACCGGGTGCGGCGGCGGGCGGCTTATTCGCGGGCGAAAGATCGCTTCGAAGTTTATGTGGAAACGGAACCGCGCTCGTGGCTGCGGACGCACGCCGAGACGGACAACGCGGCGTCCGATATCCGCCACTTCCTGGAGCGTGAGATGAACCGGCTGCCGGAGTTCCAGCAACAGGCGCTGCGGCTTTCCTATTTTAATGGGTTAAGTCACCGCGAGATCGCGGCGAAGACCCGCACGCCGCTCGGCACGGTGAAGACGCGGCTGGAGCTGGGCTTGCGGAAGCTCTCGAGCAGTGTCCGCGCGCAGCGGAGTAAGATTTGATCGGGCGTCGACCGATTCTCGGCGGTTGAGTTCGAGCAGCAGCCACGGTCCTGCGGGACGTGAAATGGGGGGGAAGGGCGCGGCCCGTAGGACCTGTGGCTGCAGACTCGGACAAGTCGCCATCAAAGCCGCGGCGAGCATCATCGGCGGTATGTCTGGTGGTCCTTGCCGGGGCGAAGTGATTTGCAGGATCTTGTGACGAGCCACGCGCTGTGGAGGGCGATGCTCCGTCATCGCCAAGGATCAGAATTGCCAACGATGAATTCGGATGACGTGAGGCATTCCCTTTGAACGTTGGCGATTACTCCGCGGGCGGGGCAAAGCGTCGCCATCCATCATGCTTGCTCGCGCTGACGTGTGCGCGACCGACGCGCGCCGACGTAGCTGTCGCCCTGTGGGCGACACGGGTATGTGGGGGCGCAAGCGCTGAGCGTGGCGGGAGCACAAATCCGTGCGGCGCATAGCGCCGCAGCTACAATGAGGCGTTCCACAAGCGCCGCCCCGAAATCACCGCTGCTCGTTCACCCAATTCGTGGCGAATCTCGCCACTTCCCGCGCATTCGAGAGATTCAGCTTCTCTTTGATATTCGCACGGTGAGCTTCCACGGTCTTCGGGCTTAGGTGCAGCTCGGCAGCGATGTCGCGCACTTCTTTGCCGTCACCGATGAGCTGCAGCACCTCCAGTTCGCGGTCGGTGAGCTTTTCCACGGCGGAACGCCCCTGCGCGCCGCCGCCGATATGCTCGGCGATCATCCGTTTCGCCATCTCGGCGCTGAGATAAATCTCGCCATTCAGGAGAGTGCGCACGGCCGTGAGGACAGAATCGAGCGCCTCACGTTTCATGAGGTAGCCGCGCGCCCCGGCCCGTAAGGCGCGGTCCGCGTAAAGCGACTCGTCGTGCATCGAGAGCACCAGCACCGGGACCTCGGGGTGCTCGGCTTTGATCGATTTTGTCAGCTCGATGCCGTTCGCGCTGCCGTGCAGTCCGATATCGACAATCGCGAGGTCCAGGGGCGTGCGCCGCATGGCATCGAGCGCGCCGGGGCTGTTCTCCGCCTCCGCCCGCACCTCGAGATCCGGTTCCTGGCTGAGCATCTGCACCACGCCCTTACGAAAGAGCGGGTGATCATCCACCACGATGATCCCGTATTTTTTGTCTGCAGCTGCTTTCGGTTTCATCCCTTGACCGGCACTTCACAGGTTATTTTCGTGCCTCCCTTTTCCCGTGGTTCGATCTCGAGGTGCCCGCCGAGCACGTTCGCCCGGTAGTGCATGATGTGAACTCCGAGGCCTTTGCCTTTTTTTGTCCGCCCCCGGCGCATTCCTTTTCCATCATCCTCAATGGTGAGCCGGATTGTGCCGCCGATGCGCTCGAGACAAATCACCACCTCTTTCGCCTGCGCATGCTTGATCGCGTTTGTCACCGCCTCCTGCGCGATGCGGTAAAGGTTCAGCCCGATCGTCTGATCTTTGATGCGAATCGTGCGCGGCGTTTTGAGCCGGCACTTCAATTCGTGGTTCGCCGTCGTGTAAGTGGCCAGGTCGCGCAGCGCCTCCGTCAACCCGACGGAGCCGAGCTCGGCCGGCTGCAGGCCTCGCGCGAGATCGCGGGCGAGGCCCACATTCCGGTTCACGATCTGCGCCGCTTCGCTGAGCGTTTGCGACGCTGGCGGGCTGTCGTGCTCCAGAATTTTCGCCTTCGTTTTCAGGAACAACGCCGTCGCCGTCAGTTCCTGGCAAACCATGTCGTGCAAATCTTCACCGACGCGGCGTTTCTCCCGTTCGCTGATCTCCAGCAGCTCCTTCTCCAATTCCTGCCGCAAGGCCATCGCCTGCTCCACCTCGTTCTTGCTCGTGAGCAGGTCGGCTGTTCGCTCCACCACCCGCTGCTCCATTTCGTCGCGGGCGTGGCGGAGAGCTTCCTCGGTGTTGCGCTGCTCCGTGGCGTCGCGCGCGATTTTCGCGAAACCGCGGAGCGAACCGGTGTCCGGGTAATCGAGCCGGTGCATCACGCCATCCACCCAGATGCGGCGTTCGTCGTTCCGTAGATGCCAGCGTCGATCGGGGGTGCGGCCGTCGCGCAATGCGATTTCGATTTCCTTTTCGTCTGCTTTCTTCGCGCGATCTTCCGGCGTGAAAATCAGTGCAGCGGTTTGTCCCACCGCTTCATCCGCGGTCCAACCGAAAACCCGCTCCGCGCCCTTGCTCCAGTAGGTGATGATGCTCTCCTGGTCCATCAGGAACATCGCGTAATCCGGCGTGCCCTCGACGAGCAGGCGGAAGCGTTCTTCCGTCTCGCGCAGGGCAGCTTCGGCCTGCTTCACGTCGTCGATATCGGTGGCAGTGCCGAACCAGCTCAGCACCGCGTCATTTTCGCGCAGTGGAACATTCCGGCCGAGGAACCATCGATACTCACCGTCCCGGCCGCGCAGACGGTATTCGGTCTCGTAAATTTCGCCTTGCCGGAACGCCTGCTGCCAGCGCGCGACCGAGGCCGGCGCGTCGTGCGGGTGCACCACGGCCTGCCAGCCGGCGCCGGTGGACTCCTCACGGCTCAGGCCGGTGTAGTCATACCACTGCCGGTTGAAGTAAACCGCGTTGCCTTCCGAGTCGTTTGTCCAGATCACCTGCGGCACGTTATCGGCAATGGTGCGGAAGCGCTCCTCGCTGGCGCGGAGTGCCTCCTCCGCCCGGGCGCGCTCGAGGCGCGGCAAGACGCGGTTCGCCAGTTCCGTGAACAGCTCGATCTCGTCCGCACGCCACTTGCGCGGCCGCGTGTCGGTGATGGACATGAGATACTTCCACGCTCCGTCCTGGTGGAACGGCACATGCACGCAGGACAGCACCTGCCGCTCCGCGAAGAAAGGCGCGTCGGTGCGCGGATCGTTCTTCGTGTCGCTGATCACCACGACTTCTCCGTCACGGCAGGCGCGCTGTAGCTCCTCGCCGAAGGAGGGGGCGAGCGGGTGATGTCCCACGAGGCTGGACAATTCCGGACGCGACCACTGCGAGATCAGCCTCAGCACATCGGGCGACTTGTCGTTGACCTCGACAAAGTTGCACGTCGCCACGTGAAGATAGCTACCGATCTTCGCGCCGACCGCTTCCATGATTTCTTCGGCGGACGAACGCCGTGAAAGTTCTCCTGTGATCTCCGCGACGAAGCGCAGGATGGCCTCGTCACGTTTGCGGGCCGTGATTTCCTGAAACACCACGCCGATGCGCCCATCGCCCGCGTCACCGACTTTGGTCACGAAGAAGTCGTACCATGATTGAGTCGGAGCGGCGTAACGCTCCTGCCGTTCGCTTTTCCCGGTTTTCGCCACGCGGCCGAACACCTCGAACCAATACTGCTCGTATCCCGGATCGATCTCCCGCAGACGTTTGCCGGTGAAATCCTGACCCACCATGCGAGTGGCGGCGGGATTGGCGGCGAGATAGAGCATGTCCACCGGGACGTCGGCCTCGTCGAAAATCACTTCACAGAGGAAGTAGCCCTCGTCGATCGAATTGAAGATCGACCGGTATCGCGCCTCGCCTTCAAGCAGTTCGGCTTCGGCGCGTTTCCGCCGCGTGATGTCGATGAACGTCGCCACCACGCCCGCGATGCCATTCTCGCCGGTCCGGTATGGCGCGATGCGGGTGAGGTAGCAGTCGTTCCCGTCGCTGACGGTGACCTCGCGCTCGATCGTATGTAGGTCCGCCAGCACCTTCTGCACGTCGTCGCGGAAGCCGGCGTAATGCAGTCGGCTGGTGATGTCGGAGATCGGCCGTCCCATGTCCGCCGGCCGGAGATTGAAAATCTTTTGCGCGGCCGGAGTGAAGCGGTGGATCCGCAGCTGCCGGTCGAGGAACACGGTGCCGACATTGGTGGACGCCATCAAGTGGTCGAGGTCGGCGTTGATGCGGCTCAGCTCCTCGACGTTCGCCTTCAGCTCGTGATTAATGGTGGTGAGCTCTTCGTTGGCGACTTCGTATTGCTCGACCGTGGTGGCGAGCTGCTGCTTCAGGAACTGGATTTCTTCGTCGGCTTCGCGGCTGAGCGTCGCAGCCGCGGGAGCGGCGGCTGGCGTGGGCGGAGGCGCTGCACCCGCTTTCGCGAACAGCACCAGGTAGAAGCCGGCCGCGTCGTTTTCGGCGCTCATCGGCCGCACCTCGAGCGCGATCGTCTCCGTCTCGCCGCCGATCTCCACCCGCACCGGCGCGCCTCTGGCGTTCTCCTTCGTATGCGCGGCTTTGATTAACGCGGTGCGCAGCTCGATCTGCAGCGGCGGCAGCACCACGCGGGTGATATTGGCGCTCGGCTCGCCCCCCACGAACTGCAGGTAACGCCCCGCTGTTTGCGAGAGGTGGACGATCTCGTGGACGTCGTTCACCACCACCGAGGGCGGACCATATTGCTCCAGCAGCCGCAGGTGCAGCTCGCCCAGCATCACTTCGCGCCGGGAGTGTCCCGCCTGCGCCATGACGGGTGCGGCGGTCGCCGGATCGCGCCGTTTCCGCGCGCCACGGCGCGCGTTCGCCGACGTTTCGTCCGTCGCGGCGGGGTCGAGACGGGGAGGAGCGGAGTCGGGCATCGGTGGGTGGGGAGGGTTCGCCGCTGCTCAAAGCTTAAGGCTGGCAGACATGGCTTCCCAGTAGAAACGTGCGTCGTCAGCGGGTGAGTTGGAACGGGGATCGGCAGCTCTACGCATCGCGGCGGGAGCCCGTCAGTTACGCGGCACCGCTGCTGCAAATTGGCGCCCGTCTGCGTGACCTACTTTTTCTTAGACAGCAATATGACAGGAAATTGACAGGTGGATCTTCTTACGATTGAGACTTTTCTAATGTCAGCGCGATTTGTCTCGTCAAGTCCTTCTCCCATCGGCATGGTCCCGCCCGACGTGTGCCGTTTAAAACTCCTTGTCGTCGAAGACCATGCTGCGACTGCGGGCGGCATGAAGACTTATCTGGGCCTGATGGGTTACACGGTGGAACTCGCCGGCAGTGTGGCGGCGGGGCGTGAACTCGCGCGCACCACGGAATTTGATGTGCTGGTCTGCGATATCCACCTTCCGGATGGCACCGGGTGGGATCTGTTGACGTCGCTCCGGCAGGAGCAGCCGGTCCGCGCCGTTGCCTTCTCGGCCTATGACGAGCCGGATTATCACGCCCTCTCCGCCGCGGCAGGGTTTCTGGATTATATCGTCAAAGGTTCGCCGCCTGAGCTCCTGGTGGAGGCGATCGAACGCGCGGCCGCTGGTATGGCGGTAGTCGAGAAACCACCCGTTGCATCAGTCCCCGAGAAGGTACCGCCGACGAGCTGAAGCACTGCTCGCCGCAACGGACCTGCCGTTTCCGCACTGAGGTCGAGCTTGTCAGGACGCCACATCGGGGGCACCCTGTCGTCGGCCGCATTCTTCACGCTGCCGAATAACCTCTCATCAACAGATTGACGCCAGCCGGGCCGCCGCAGCATAGCCTCGCACTCGCGAACTTCGGCGAGTTCATCATCGAGCGACGGGAGGACATCACTCGCTACTGGGTGGCGGCGGTCGATCGCAGCGCGCATATCGAAGCGTCGGAGGATCTGACGTTTCGGCAGTTGCGCGATCATCTGCCGCAGATCTGCGAGGAGCTGGCGAGCGTGCTGCAGGAACCGACTCCGGAACTGCCGCGGACCGAGGCGAGCCGCCCCTCCCGGGTGCACGGCCGGAAACGCTGGGAACAGGGCTACCGGCTCGACGAGGTGCTCCGGGAGATTTGCATCATCCGACGGGATTTTTTGGGGCGTTGGCTGACGGCATTCCAGGAGCAGAGGGGCCCAATGGAGTCCGCGACGCAGCAGAAGGCGAAGCAGATCGTCGATTGGTTTTTCGATGATGTGATGATCGATTCCGCGGTGCAGTTCGTCGAAGAACAGCACCAGCAGATGCGAGATGTGCACTCGGCGTTGCAGCGGCAGACGACGCGTGCGGAAGCGGCCACCAAAGCGAAATCGGAATTCCTCGGCCTCATCAGTCACGATCTGCGGACGCCATTGGCTCCCATTCTGCTCGAGGCGACGGCGTGGCTCGCCGACCGCAGATTGCCACCTGCTCTCCGTGAGACGCTGGCGATGATTCGCCACAATGCGGAGATGGAGGCGGCACTCGTCGACGATCTTCTTGATGCGGCGCGATTAATCGAAGGACCGCTCACGATTTCCCGCCGCGAGACGGATGTGCAGGAGTGCATCACCGCGGCGGCGCAGTTCTGTGCGCGTGAATTTGCCGGCAAAAATATCGAGCTCTCGGTGGAGCTTCTCGCCACCCGTGCGACCATTGCCGGTGATACCACGCGGCTGCGGCGCGCGCTCCGTACTCTGCTGCGAAATGCGGCGAACGTTAGCCGTCCCGGCGCGCACGTGGAGGTGCTGAGCCGCAATACGCACCACGGCGAGCTGCAGATTTCCGTCACCGACACCGGCGGCGGGATCGAGGAGCAGGTGGCGAAAGGACTCTTCGAGCCGTTTGAGCACGGACGGCTCTCGCCTTACGGCCTGCACGGTGTCGGCGTGAGCCGGTTCGTCTGCAAGGGCATCATCGAAGCGCACGGCGGTACCGTCACAGCCGCGTCGGCACGAACGGGCTGTGGCGCGACTTTGACGATCACTCTGCCGGTGTCGGAGCCGACGGAAGCGGCGCCCCCGCGCTGACGCTCGCGCAGCATCACCTCAATCGAGGTGGCACCAGTCGATCTCCACCCGCTGCTTTTGCGCGAAGCGATCGGTGAAGAACAGCTCCTTGTGCCGGCAACCATGCTCGTGCACGAGCTTGGTCACCTTCACATCGAAGCAGCAATACTCCGCGATCTCCAGGAGGCGGCCTTCCCGCCACCACTTGATCGCGTCGAGGCCCGCGGCCGTTTTTTGAATCCCAAGCGTCGCCTGCGCGATCGAATCGAGGCCCAGCCGGTGCCCGAGTCGCTGCTCGACATCCGCCATTAAATCCGCCGTCGGCAGCTCGTGGAGCAGGTCGAGGATCGTGTAACCCATCAGCACCTGATAATCGAAGTTCAAGACGTTGAAGCCGACCACCAGATCGGCGCGTCGCAATCGCTCGATCAGGTCGTTCACCCGCTCCTCGTTGAAGACCTGATACTTCCCTGTCGCGGTGCTGTAGATCACGCCGATCGACATGCGCATGTTGCCTTTGCGGTCCCAGCCGCCCGCATCGTTCGCGGTGCGTTGCGTCTCCAGGTCGAAGTAAATGATGTCGCGTGGCATCAGCGGTAATTTCAACGCAGCGCGCGTGTCACTTCAATGCAAAAGCGCCGCAATCGAACGCCACCATCTGGTCGAGATTCGTGACGCGAAACTGCTCCACCACGGCGCCGTCACTTTGGAAAACGTGCGCCGCCTTCTCCCCGTCCGCGGTGAGCAGCACCTGCTTCAGGTGCGGCGTTTCGCTGATGGTGTGGAGGGGCAATCCATCCGCAGTGCGGAGGTAGCTGCTCTGCGCGTCGAGGCCGACGGCCAGCTCGATCTTCTTCCGCTTGCCGCCTTCCAGTGCGTTCGGTTGCAGCTTCACGGTGATGGCGGGCGGCAACGGTTGCGCACCTTCAGAGCGGACGACCGGCGCGCCGTTCGTGAGGGTGAAGTTTTCGTGCGCGGTGATCGTTTTCTCGAATCCCACCTGCCAGTCCGAGACGGGCTGATCCGCCTCGCCCTTCGTCTCTTGCAACGTCAGCGCGCGCAGCCGCTGCACCCCGGGCTTCTCTTCGAGCAGGTAGATGCGATCCTGCGAGCGGGAGGCGACGATGACCCGCGGCTGCGGTTCGTCGGGGGGAATGCTGAGACGGCGCAGAAACTCGCCACTCGCTGAGAATTGCTTTACCTCGAGCGCTCCGTCCGCGGTGTCGGCTTCGTCGATCACCCAGACGGTGTCGTCCGCACCGTAGGCTGCATCCCGCGGCGCGTTTAATTGCGGCCACGTGACCGGCTTTTCGTCCGTGAGGACGTGGAGCGACAACACCCCGTCGCGGACCCGAAGATTGCGACGCTCGGGCGAGACAAAGTCGTAGAAATCGAAGCCCGCCGGCGCCGCATCGGTCGAGAGTTCGCCCTGTTCATTGAGTGCGAGCGGAGCGGTTGAGCCATCGGCGAGGGTCACGAGGAGCAGCAGGGATCCTTCCCCGTGGAGAGCGAGATTTTCCATGCGTCGAATCCGCGGCGCCTGCTCATCCGTCACCCAATCGTTGAAGAAGAACCCGACGCCGTCCACCTGCAGATCGCCCACGGCGTAACCGCGTGCCGAGTATTGCGCGGCCGGCAACGCTTCACCGGCGTCGTTCTTCCCATCCCAGGTGCTGTTCAGGGCGTCGGCGCCGATTTCGAAAGCATCGACGTCCGCTTCCCGGTGCAGCACCCGCACCAACTTTCCGGCGGAATCATAAATCCCGAGACTGATCGTCCCTTCGATCGGTGGCGGCACAAAGCTGACCCGCACCTGGCGAGCGGCCGGCTCTTCGCCGAAGGCTGCCCCGGCGCCGAGAAACACCGCCAGCGCGGCAACCACGAAAGGCGAAGCAACCCACCTCCGGGGAGCGCACGCTTTCAGCGTGCTGGTCACCGCATTCTGCGGTGACGAACTTCGCTGCCCGCGACGGATCAGCCGGTGCTGAGTGCGTCTCAAAAGTTCGCCGCGTCGGCAGAATGCCGACGCCAGCACGCTGCAAGCGTGCGCTCCCCAGAATCTGCGTGCCAAGCTCAGAGGTAATGTCTCCAGTTCACGTTCGGGAAGAGGTTATCGCGCTGCTCGCATTCTGATAGGAAAGCTTCGTCCACCCGCGACGCACTGAGCTGCTCCGCGAGTGTGTTGAAACGCTGGATGTGATCATGCGTCCGCCGCGTGGCGTAATGCTTCGCGGTGCCGGAGCGAATCAGGAACGCCCAATCGCTCGATTGCGCCAGCAGCAGCTCGCGTGTGAGCTGCTTCAGCACGCGATCGACGAACGTCGACGGCTCCGGCGCATGCTGACGAGCCAGCTCCGTCATGCGTCGGGCAGCGGTGTGCAGGTGTGGATAGATCCAGCTGTTACTCTCATCCAGCCAGACGCGCCAATAACCTTTGTCGCCCCAGCTCGAAGCGGCCGGCGCGGCGATCTCCTGCCGTGGATTCGCCGCGAGGTAAGCACCAGGTGTGGTGAGCTGCAGCTCCTCCCCGTTCGCGGCCGCCTGGCGGATGAAAGACTCGAGAAACTGCGGCCCTTCATACCACCAATGGCCGAACAGCTCCGCATCGAACGGCATCGTCACGATCGGCTGGAAATCGATTGCCGGTAGACTGCGGAGCTGCCGCAGCCGCGATTGGAGGAAGTGGCGCGCGTGCGCTTCCGCTGCTTCGCGCGCCGGCCCGCGGTGGTAGAGTTCCTTCGGTCCGCTACCGCCGGTGATCCGATGATATTTCAAGCCGGTGAAGCGCGGCGTCTGCAGCGTTGACTGCGGAAACACGGCAGCCGGTGGCAAATCAAAGCCAACATCCCGGTAGAAATCGCGATACGCCGGCT
>JACCZQ010000228.1 GCA_013695905.1 Chthoniobacterales bacterium | reverse complement strand
CTATGTCGCTGTGCCTGGAGCCGTCGCCCGGTGAGCGACGTGACGAAGGACGCACGACCGCCGCGCGGGCCGCTGTTTAGGCGAGCGCCTACAGCTTCGGCGCGATGATCTGCCGCAGCTTCATCATGCCGCGACGAATGCGCGCTTTCACGGTGCCGAGCGGCTCATCCAGCTTCTCGGCGATCTCGTGCTGCGTGAGTCCAGCGAAGAAGGCCAGCTCGATGGCGCGGCGTTGATCCTCCGAAAGCTGAATCACCGCGCTGCGGACGATCGCCCGTGTCTCATGTGAAACAGCTTCTGTCGAAGAGTCGGTCTCCGTCACGCGTTCCCAGATCTGCGCCTCCTGCTCGATCTCTTCCTGCAGTTGGTGACGGCGTTGCACGCGACGAAGCCGATCGATGGCTTTGTTGCGCGTAACCGTCATCGCCCAGGTGAGCGGCTTCCCGCGTCGCACATCATAGACAGAAGCTTTCTCCCAGATCTGGACGAACGCCTCCTGCACCACTTCCTCGGCGTCTTTCATGTTGTTCAAAACGCGGAACGCGGTGGCGAGCAGCACCCCGGAGTATCGACTGTGAAACTCCTGCAGGCTGCCGTGATCGCCGCTGGCAGCGAGGCGGAGGAGTTCGGCGTCTGGGGTAGGCGCGGAGGTAAGAACAGGGGAGGTGGGAGATATAGACATATATTGAGCAACTATTAGACAACATATAGACAATCGCGCAGCAAACGCAAATCGCGTGTGTGGTTCGGATAAAATTCCGAAACCTCCGCGGGTGCGGCTACTGAGCGGCAGCAGTGAGTGATGCCGCAGCGACCTCCGCCGTGCGCTCAATGTCCGCCGCAGAATGTGCGACGGAGACAAAGCCGGTCTCGAACTGCGACGGCGCGAAATAAACCCCGTGGTCGAGACAATGACGGAAATAACGCGCGAACGTGTCGCGGTTGCTGGTCTTCGCGCTGGCGAGATCGCTCACCGGACCAGCGGTGAAGAAGAGGCAGAACATCGAGCCGATGCGGTGAAACGTCAGCGGCAGGGAAGACGCACGCATGGCCGCACGCACCCGCTCCTCGAACGCGGCTCCGAGTTGCTCCAGCACCTTCCAGCCATCCACGCGCTCCAGCTCCCGCAGCTGCGCGAGACCGGCGGCCATGGCGAGCGGATTCCCGGAGAGGGTTCCTGCCTGGTAAACAGGGCCGTCGGGGGAGAGCTGATCCATGATCTCCGCGCGACCGCCGAACGCCCCTACCGGCAGACCGCCGCCGATGACTTTGCCGAGCGCCGTCAGGTCGGGCGTGATGCCGTAGAGTTCCTGCGCGCCGCCGCGGGCGACGCGGAAGCCGGTCATCACCTCGTCGAAGATGAGCAACGCGCCGGCCGCGGTGCATTCATCGCGGAGCTGCTGCAGGAAATTTTCGCGCGGGAGGTAGAGACCGGCGTTGGCGGGGATCGGCTCCAGGATGATGGCGGCGATCTCGCCTTTGTTCTGCGCAAACGCAGCGCGCACGGCGGCGATGTTGTTGAACGGAAGCGAGATGGTGAGGCTGGCGAACGCCACCGGCACGCCGGCGCTATCGGGGCGGCCGTGGGTGAGCGCGGCGCTCCCGGCATTCACGAGCAAAGAATCGGCGTGGCCGTGGTAGCAGCCTTCAAATTTAATGATCTTGTCGCGGCCGGTGAAGCCGCGCGCCAGCCGGATCGCCGACATCGTCGCCTCGGTGCCGCTGTTCACCATCCGCACCTTTTCGATCAATGGCACCCAACTGCAGATCAGCTCCGCCATCTCCACCTCGAGCGGATTCGGGATTCCAAAGCTGACCCCGTGCTGCGCGGTGCTGGCGACCGCCTCCACCACCACGCGCGGCGCGTGACCGAGAATGGCCGGCCCCCACGTGCCGACGTAATCGATGTATTCGATGCCATCGACGTCGCGGATTTTTGCACCCGCGGCGTGCTCGACGAAGAACGGCTCGCGATCGAGGCCGCGGAAGGCGCGGACGGGGGAATTAACGCCGCCGGGGATGCGGCGTTTCGCGGCGGTGAAGAGGTCGGAGGAGCGGGACATTTTCAGAAGGCGGAAACGTTCAACGTCCAACCT
>JACCZQ010000224.1 GCA_013695905.1 Chthoniobacterales bacterium | reverse complement strand
TGGCTGAAGCCGGCGCGGAAACCGCGTTGCGCGTCCGGGACGTCGGCCACTAGTGCAGTGTAACAGAGACTTCGGATACGGTCCTGCCCTCATCCTAACCTTCTCCCACGGGGAGAAGGAACTCCCTCTCCCTTCTCTCCCGCTGGGAGAGAGGACACGCAGCGCCAGTGAGGGCATGGAGTGGGTTCGGGAGAGGGCTGGGGTGAGGGGAATCTCCCGCCGGCCAGCTGGCGCCGAGGTGTCCGAAGTTTATGTTACACTGCACTAGCCGCGTTAGTCCCGCTGCACTGGCGTGGGCCGGCCCTCGGCATCCAGCGCCACATACGTGAACACCGCCTGCGTCACGCGCACCTGTTCGCCGGTCATGTAACGCTCCACCCACACCTCGACCGGAATGCGCATCGAGGTGCGCCCGATTTTCTCCACCCACGCATAACAGGCGACACGATCCCCCACCCGCACCGGCTGTAGAAATGACATCCCGTCCATCGCCACCGTCACCACCCGCGCGTGCGATGTTTTCGACGCCAAAATTCCGCTCCCCAGATCCATCTGCGACATGATCCAGCCGCCGAAGATGTCGCCGCTCGGGTTCGTATCCGCCGGCATCGCGATCGTGCGGATCACCAATTCGCCGCGGGGTTTCTCAGGAGCGTCCATGCCGCAGATTATCACAGGAGCAGCATGCAATCACCGTAACTGTAGAAGCGGTAACGCTCGCGGATCGCCTCCGCATACGCGCGCAGCACAAACTCACGTCCGGCAAACGCGCTCACCAGCATCAGCAACGTCGAGCCCGGCAGATGAAAATTCGTCAGGAGCAAATCAACATGCTGCACCTGCTGCGGCGGGTGAATGAAAATGCGCGTCCTCCCCTCCTGCGGGACGAGCCGCCCGTCCTCGCGTGCGGCCGATTCTATAACTCGCACGGAGGTGGTGCCGATCGCCACCACCCGCTGCGCGGCGTTGATCGCCGCCGCTGCTTCCGCGCTGATCGAGAACTGCTCCTCGTGCATCTGGTGCTCGGCGATGTTCTCGCTTTTCACGGGCGCAAACGTCCCCGTGCCGACATGCAGCGTCACACACGTATGCGGCAGCGTCGCCAGAATCTCCGGCGTGAAATGCAGCCCCGCCGTCGGAGCAGCTACTGCTCCCGGCACCTGCGCGAAAACGGTTTGATAACGCTCCTGATCCTCCGCGTCGGCCGCGCGCCGCATGTAAGGCGGCAACGGCACCGCCCCTCCCGTCTCGAGATCGAGCTCCCGGTCGGACGAGACAATCCGGCTCCCATCGGCACAGATTTCCTCCACCCGCACGACGCCGCCCTCGAGCTGCGTCGTTGCACCCACCCGCATCTTCCGTCCCGGCTTCACCAGCGTGCGCCACCGCTCCTCCCCCGCTCGTTCGAGGAATAAAAACTCGACCGCGCCGTCGTCAGAAAACCGGCGCGCCTTCACCACCCGCGTGTTGTTCAGCACCAGCAGATCGCCCGGCCCGAGGAAGCTCTTCAGCTCTGCAAATTGCCGATGCTCGATCTGCTGCGAGTCGCGGTGCAGCACCATCATGCGCGCATCTTCCCGCCGCGGCCGCGGCCGTTGCGCGATCAGCTCCTCCGGCAGCGCGTAATCGTAATCGCTGAGGCGGAGACTCATCGCACCCTCGAAGAAGAGTTAGGCCCGCGAATCACGCGAATGGACGCGAATAAAGAAGGAGCCATTCGGCTCCGCCGCAATTTCCCCCATTCGCGTCTATTCGCGTCATTCGCGGGCAAAAAGAAATCCGCGGTTCGCAGTCGGGACGCGTCGAAAGTTGCCAGCACGCGCAAAAGCTCACATGCTCGTGCGCGATGAGCGACTTCCAATCTGCCCTCGTTTCCGTGCTCGGCACACTCGAGCAGATCCGCGACGGCGGCGGACGCCGTCCGCGCGCCTCGCGCCACGCGCTGACCGCGCTGCACCGCACCCCAGTCGCTGCGCCGATCTTCGCCACCGGCACGAAAGCCGACCGTCTCGCCGAAGTGCACGCGCGGGTGAAAACCTGCGACCTCTGCCCGCACCTCGCGCAGAGCCGCACGCAAACCGTTTTCGGCATCGGCCATCCAGACGCCGAGCTCATGTTCATCGGCGAAGCGCCCGGCGCTGATGAAGACGCCCAGGGGGAACCGTTCGTCGGCCGCGCCGGTCAGCTGCTCACCAAGATCATCGAGGCGATCCAGCTGACGCGGAACGACGTCTACATCGCCAACGTCGTGAAATGCCGGCCGCCGCAGAACCGCAATCCCGAGCCTGACGAGATCAACAC
>JACCZQ010000190.1 GCA_013695905.1 Chthoniobacterales bacterium | reverse complement strand
GCACAGCGCCGCAGCTAGAGGCGCCCGCCGACCCTCGACGTCCGTCCTCCCGCGGGAGCGTTGTAGCTGTCGCCCTATGGGCGACACGGGTATGTGCTCTCAAAGGTGTAATCGCGCCCGAACCCGTGTCGCCCACAGCGCCGCAGCTACAATCGCTGCGCGCGCGCCGCGGCCTCGGCATTCATCCGCTTCTGTTTCCGCATCACCAGCAACATCGCGAATCCACCGATCGCGCCGAAACTCGCCATCGTCGGATACCACACCCCCCAGCCATACTTATCGATCAGCCATCCCGTCAGCGGCAGCGCGATGGCCGTGCCGTAATACTGGAACGAATCAATCACGCCCGAAGCGAACCCCGCCATTTTGCGCCCGCCAATGTCCATTGGCGCGGCCGTGCCGACGATCGAGTGGGTGGAGTTCGCCGTCAGTGAGACCAGGATCAGGAACATGCAGCCGATGAAAATGCCTGTCGGCGACGGGCCGACCAAGCCGGCGTAAATCACCAGCGCGGCGATGATGATCACCACCGTCTCCAGAAAATAGAGCGTCATCGCCACGGGTGAGCGATGTCCTTTAAAAACCTTATCGGAGATAATGCCCGCCCCGAACGAGCCGAGCACCGCGACGAGCGGCATCAGGTTCACGGTCCAGAACACAGCCGCTGGCTTGGCGGCGAGGTCCAGCTTTAGCTGATCCACGAAGTAGAGAATCATCAATTGATCCGAGCTGTTCCGCACCGCGCCCGTGCAGGCGTACGCCACCGCATAAAACCAGACGAGCGGATGCGTGAAAATGGTGGTGAAGGATTCCCGCAGACTGACTCGCGCACTGGTGTCGCCCTCGGCGCTATGTTCATCATCGACCACGCCGTCGTAACCGGCCTTCTCCGGCGTCTCTTTCACGAAAATGGCGAGCAGCACGGCGACCACCGCGACGACGAGCGGCGGGACGCGGAAGAGCCAGCGCCAGTCACCCTGCGATGCCACCAGCCAGGTGCCGACGGTGAAACCGGCCAGCAGCACCGGCGCGAGATTGTTGATCGCGAACTGCCCCATCTGGATCATGAATCCGAAGATGCCGGCGAAGGTGCCGCGCTCCGTGCGGTTAAACCACGCCGCGTTGATCTTGTTCATGCCCGGCGCGCCGTAGGCCTGAAAGTAGCCGTTCAGCAGCCAGATGAATGCGAACGTTCCGAACGTTCCCGCAAACGACGCGAAGCCGAAGACGAGATTGATCGTAATTGTCCCGACGGCGCCGATGAGCAGCGACGTTTTGCCGCCGATGCGATCGGTGAGCAGCCCGTTCACCAGCTGACCGGTGCCGTAGGCGAGCGCCCACGCGCTCAGCATTCCGGTGATCTGAAAGGTGGTGAAGCCGAACTCCTCCCGCATGCCCGGCGTCGCGAACCGGAAGTTATACCGGCACATATAGTACGACGCGTACATCAGGCCGATGATGAACCAGTTGAGGCCGCGGCGGGGACGGAAGCCGGCGGGGTAATCCTTCACAAGTGTGCTCATTTGCTGCGGGGGTAAGATGAACATCTGCGCGGCGCGGAGGAACAACAAAAATTGCAGCTCTGCCGGAACTGTGCGCTTGCTGATGTCTAGCAACTGTCTAGCTTCACGCGATGGGACCTGTTCGGACGATCAAGCTGGTGGCGCGCGAGACCGGTTTGTCCGTTCATGCCATTCGCGTCTGGGAGAAACGATACGGTGCCGTGCACCCGATCCGCGCCGCTAATAACCATCGGCTCTACAGCGAAGAAGACGTCCAGCGCCTGCGCCTGCTGCATGAAGCCACGCTCGCCGGCCACAGCATCAGCCAGATCGCGCGCGTCTCGTTAGGCGAGCTGCAGCAGCTGGTCCAGGAGACCGGCGGTCGCACGCGCGGGCAACCATCGCGTGCTGCCGCCACCGCCGAAACCGCGACAGAACTCATCGCCGCCGCCGTCGTGGCGGTGGAGAGCTTCGACGGGCGCGCCATTGTGCGGCTGCTTGATCGCGGCGCGATGGAGCTCGGCTCGCCCGCCGTGCTGCAGAAGTTCATCGCGCCACTCGCCGAGCGGATAGGGGAGCTCTGGCGAGCCGGCGATCTCTCCGTCGCGCACGAGCATTTCGTCACCAATCACATCAGCGAATTTCTCGCCACCTTCGCCCGCCCCTACTCCGAGGACATGGCGGCGCCGCATCTGGTGCTCGCCACCCCGAGTGGTGAGCTGCACGAGCTGGGCGCGGTCATCGTCGCCGCAGCAGCCCGGAGCCATGGCTGGCGCACCACTTATCTCGGAGCTGCGTTGCCGGTGGAGGAGTTCGCCGGCGCGGTGCGAAATCTGCAGCCGCTCGCCGTCGGGTTGAGCATTGTCATACCGCTGGAGGGTCAACTGCTCCGGCGCGATCTGCGCAAGCTGCGCCAGCTTCTGCCGAAGACCTGCGTGCTGCTGGTGGGTGGCCGCTCCGCGGGGGAGTACAAAGCGTTGTTCGAGGAGATCGGCGCCATCTATGTAGCGCGGCTGGAGGATCTCTATCCCGTCCTCGACAAGCTGCAGCGAGGCGGCCAGGGCGCGCAGAAAACCCGCCGCAAATAATCCCCGGCGCTTGCGCGCCGTTCGCATCGAGGTGATCAGACCGGATGGCTTTAAGTATCGAGAGTCTGCATATCGGGATGAGAGTTTTGCACCCGCGTTACGGCGTTGGGATTGTGCGGTCGCTCACGGAGCACACCGCCGATGTCGCGTTCGATGATGCGCCGCGCACGCTCGACCCCGCCCTCGCCGACCTCGCCTCCGCGGAGCCGACCGCCAGCCTGAGCGGCCTGGAGATGCCGCTGGCGAATCTCATCCGCGACACGGCGCAGGCGGTGGTGGACGCGCTCGGACTGGAGAAGGACGAGAGCATCGTCGAGGGCCTCGCGACCCGCTGGCAACGCGGCACGCTGGTGCTGCAATCAGCGGACACGTCGTTGCAGCCAAAGGAGGTGCCGCTGGAGACCTTCTTTCACAAGATCGTCATGATCCGGAACAACCTCCGCGTCCTGGAGCAGAAGGTGAACGCCAGCGAGAAATTGAGTGATGCGGACAAGTTCGACCTGCAGCAATACATCACGCGCTGCTACGGCTCGCTCACCACGTTCAACGTCTTTTTCAAAAACAAGGAAGAGCAGTTCCGCACCAGCTGATGCCTCGTGCTCATACTCTTAATCGATCAGGCGTGGTGAGGTGAAGAGAGCGAGCAGGAGCACGATCACGAGCCGGAGCGCGGCCGGCGCGCCCGCACCAGCTGAACCGCTCGTTAGGCGCCGACGATCGTCTCACGTTTACGAACTAGAAAATGCTCCCTGAGCCTCGTGTTCCGTCGCAGGGGATAACCAGACCAGTTTAGATGCCTGTGGTCATCCGCGTTCATCAGTTTTGCCGCAGGGGCGGCGCTTTCCCTAACGTCCAAGTGCCGGAGGCACGGCGGAATAAAGCCCGGAGCGACGCGCAGCAGAGCTCCGGGACCATCCCGGAACAGCCGGTCCAAGCCCCGGAGGGGCTGACGGAGCGCGATGATCGCGGAGGT
>JACCZQ010000188.1 GCA_013695905.1 Chthoniobacterales bacterium | reverse complement strand
TACCAGTGCAGGAGAGAAACAGGCACTTCGCGTTGCGCTGGCGAGGTGGAATCAACCATGGTCATTTGTACATTCGGACGCTGTCGAAAACGTGGAGCGGAGATATAGCAGCTCTGAGCTACGCGAGGTGCGACGACGATTAGCGGGCCTACCTGATTCGCTTCTGAAAGCACAGCTGCAATCACCGGACAGCGAACTCCACAGCATTTACAAAAGAGAGCACCGTCAGCGTTTGGCTGCCTACAGAGACGCGATAGCCCACGTGTTACTCGAAAAGGGAGTTTTAGTCGGAATGGCGGACCGGACAGGCGCATTATATAGCCCGTAGCGGGGAAGAAAAGGGGTCGGTCCGTGCATATGTGCAGAATGCCTGATCTCGACCCAGGTTCCACGAGATGATCGAGAAAAAGTTCGCGGAAAGGTGAGGCGCTGTTAGAGCCTCAGCAGGATCAGCTAGGGCGCTGGAGAAACTCGACCGAAACGCCACAGTGCTCCTGCAGGCTCAGGAAATCACGGTCGAATGTGACGACCGAAACGTCATGTTTCAGAGCGATCACCGTGATCAATGCATCAAGGGTATTGATGAAGGATCCGTGTTTCGCGCAGGTTCTCAGCAGCGGCAGAGCATCTCTCCACAGTGACGGCGGCGTCGATAGCATAGGCAACGTAGAAAGAAACGCTTGGGCCCGCTTTGTCTCCGAATCCGGGACGCCGCGAAAAAACTCCAAATAGACCGGCTCACAAAGAACCGCGTCCACGCGTTCGATAGCGGCTGCCGTTAAGCCTTTTACGGAAGCAGAAGACTTGGGATGGAAGGCGTCGATCCAAACCGAGGTGTCGATCAGCGCTCCCATAGTTTCCGATCCTGCTCCTTCTCCTGTGCGCGAGTCACGCGCCAATCGGGAAGATCAATCGTCCACTTCCCCGACCGCACCTCATCGGACATTTCCCGCCGCCGCTGCAGCATGAGGCTTGTGGCGACAAGCTTGGCGATGGCCGGCCCTTTCTTCTTTTCACCGGTAAAGCGCATGATGTCCTTCATGTCTTTGTCAGGAATATCCACGGTGATTTTCATAGAATTATTGTGTCGAAATATGAAAATGAATCAAGGAAGATAAGATAATGATGAGTCATCGGGCGTTTAGGCTGTTCGTTGTCGCTCTGCTCGTGGCGACGGCGCTCCCCTGCTCCGCGCAACGAAAGGCAGTCGAAGCCGAGCACGCCATGGTTGTGTCGGCGCACGAACTCGCCACGCAAGCCGGTGTCGAGATCCTGAAGAAGGGCGGCAACTCGATCGATGCTGCCGTGGCCACCGGTTTCGCGATGGCCGTCACTTTCCCGTTCGCCGGCAATATCGGCGGAGGCGGGTTCATGCTCATCCACCTCGCCGACGGTCGCGATCTCGTCATCGACTACCGCGAGACCGCACCCGCTGCCGCCACGCGCGACATGTATCTCGACGCGGAAGACAACGTCCTGAAAGGTCCCGGCTCCTCCACGGTCGGCTGGCGCGCGAGCGGCGTTCCCGGCACCGTCGCCGGCTTTGCGCTCGCGCATCAGAAGTACGGCTCCGGCAAAGTGAAATGGGCAGAGCTGCTCGAGCCCGCCCGCCGCCTCGCCGCCGATGGTCATATCGTCTCGCAGGAAACAGCCGAGCGTTTCCAGAAGGAAGTAGAACTGCTGGAGCAGTTCGACGAAACAAAACGCATCTACCTGAAGAACGGCACCCTCTGGAAACCGGGCGAACTCTGGAAGCAGCCGGAACTCGCCGCCACCTTCGCCCGCCTGCAGAAGCACGGCCCGGAAGAATTCTACACCGGCGAAACCGCGCGGCGCATCGAGGAGGCGATGGCGAAGAACAACGGCACCATCAATCGCGCCGATCTCAAGTCCTACAAGCCAGTCGAGCGGGTGCCACTCCGCGGCACCTACCGTGGCCACGAAATTGTCACGGTGCCGCCGCCGAGCTCCGGTGGCATCGCACTGCTGCAGATGCTCGCGATGCTGGAGCCATTCGAGATCGGGCCGCTCGGTCACAATTCCGCCGCGAAATACCACCTCTTCGTCGAGGTGATGCGCCGCGCCTTTCGCGACCGCGCAGAGCGCCTCGGCGATCCCGACTTCGTCAAACTCTCCGTCCAGCAGCTCCTCGATCGCAGCTATCTCACAGGCCTGATGGAAAACTACGACCCTGCCAAAGCAACACCAAACGAAGCGCTCGCGCCCAGTGTTCCAGCACCGGCCGAGCCGCAGGACACCACGCACTACAGCGTCATCGACGCCGCCGGTAATGCGGTGAGCAACACCTACACCTTGAATGGCGCCTTCGGCAGCGGCGTTACCATTCCCGGCACCGGCATTCTCATGAACAACGAGATGGACGACTTCACCGCGAAGGTCGGCGTGAAGAATCTCTTCGGCCTGCTGCAGGGTCCGCAGAACGCCATCGAGCCAGGCAAGCGCCCGCTCTCATCCATGACGCCGACATTCGTCCGGAAAGACGGCAATCTCCTCCTCATCACCGGCAGCCCCGGCGGCCCCACCATCATCAACACCGTCCTGCAGGTGATCACGAACATGATCGACCACGGCATGCCCGTGATGGCCGCAGTGGAAGCCCCGCGCATTCACCACCAGTGGATACCCGATGAAATGACGCACGAGCGCTACGGCATCTCTCCCGACACCGCGGAAAAGCTGCGCGCCATGGGCCACACCGTCCGAGAGCGCACCTCCTACGAAGGCGCCAATCAAGGCGACGCCGAGACCATCGCTCTCGACCCGCAGACCGGCCGTCGTCTCGGCGCCTCCGACCCGCGCAAGCCCGACGCCAAAGCCATCGGCTTTTAGTAGAGCGCCGCCACCGCCCGCGCCTCATCCCGCACCGCCTTCACCAGCGCGGCTGGCGCGAGCACCCGCACGTGACTTCCCCAGCTCAGCACCCACCGCTCGATCTCCTCCAGCCCACCAAGCTGCAGCTCCAGCGTAATCCCGCCATCCTTCCCGCTGCGGATCCGCTGTGACTCGTGCCACGTTCTCTCGCTCACCAGCCGCGCCGCGAACGCATCAAACTCCAGCCGGATCCGGTGAATCTCACCACCCTGGAACACGCCGAAACTCCCCCGCAGCACATCGCTGATCGAGAAATTCGCCGGCCGCCGGAAGCGCGTTGCCGTCGCGCGCGCGTTCCGCATCCGCGGCAGCGCGAACGTCCGCAGCTGCTCGCGATCGAGATCGTCGGCAAACAGGTACCACTGGTTCTCCAGCGACGCGATGTGATACGGCCGCACCCGCCGCTGCTCAAACCTGCTGCTGTTCAGCTTCCGATATTCGAAGTGCAGCTCCACCGAGCGCAGCACCGCCTGGCTCACCGTCTCGAACAACTCAAGATCCGAGATGCTTGCGCCGGCGCTATGAAAGGAAATCACGTCATCCATGTCGTCCCATGAGAAGGAGACGCGATCCTTCAGCCCGTCCGTGATCTTGCGAAACGCGGAACGCAGCGGCCGCTCGAACGGCGTGCCCTGATACTGCGCCAGCGCCTTCTGCGCCACGAACAACGCCGCGATCTCACCTTCCGAAACCTCGATGCTCGGGAAACTCGTCACCGGCTCCGTGTAGTAGTAGCCGAACCGCAGCGGATCGTAGTCGATCGGCAACCCGAGTCGGTCGCGCATGAAATCGATGTCGCGCTGCACCGTCTTCGACGAGACCTCCAGCTCCTCCGCCAGTTTCCGGCAATTCGGCAGACCGCCGCTCTTCAGCTGACCGTGAATCCGCATCATCCGCTCCAGCGGCGGACGCGATGATCCCCGTTCCGCAGGTGCAGCTCTCATCGGCTTTTTTGTTTCATGAAAATATTTCAGGAAATTTGCACCATGGGACAGTTAATGTCCAACCCTGTGCTGCACAGTGGTGCGCATGAAAACATATTCCACACGTCATCGTCGCCCTACGCTCCTGCCGGTTCCGTATTCCGTCCGCCCCGATCGCATCGAGCGCGGCCTGCGCATGCTCCGTGCGCTGCGCCTCTCGCTGGCTGCACCGGCGGCAGAGCTGCGCGCCCAGCAGGGCGAGTTCCAGTTCGCGCTGCAGAAGTAGCTGACTCGCGCGCGGTCCTGCAACCGCGCCGAAGCCCGTAGCACAGCCATCCTGGCTGTGGGGCCACCGGGCATCTTGCCCGGTGTCTGGCTGCTACTGATTTTCACCGGGCGAGACGCCGGTAGCCCCACAGGCAAGATGCCTGTGCTACGACCGGCGCCCCGGCGGAACGAGAGCGACACCGCGCCAGAACAGAACAAGTCTTGCACCGCGCAAAGCGGCTGAATAATCTCACCTCGCGCACGGTGCTGCAGCGGCGCCGGCGCTCTTTCTCCTCTATGAACGTCACCGGCACGATTGAATCGATCATGAACCACAAACCGCAGGAGGTGTGGTCCGTCACACCCGAGGCGACGGTTTACGATGCGATCGCCATGATGGCCGACAAGAACGTCGGCGCGCTGCTGGTGGTGCGGGACGGGCAGCTCGTCGGCATCCTGTCGGAGCGTGATTACACGCGGAAGGTGATGCTCCGCGGCAAACGCTCGCGCGAGACGCTGGTGAGCGAAATCATGTCGACCGATCTCACGACGGTTGATCCGAAGCAGCCGGTGGATGATTGCCTCCGCTCCATGACGCAGAAACGCATTCGTCATCTGCCGGTGGTGAAAGAGGGAGAGATCTGCGGTGTGATTTCAATCGGAGATCTCGTGAAGCACGTGATCTCCGTGCAGGGGGC
>JACCZQ010000166.1 GCA_013695905.1 Chthoniobacterales bacterium | reverse complement strand
GCACCACTCCCTTCGGGCGCGAACTTCAAGCTGCTGCGGTTCACATCCGGGGGCAGGATGGGAATGCCCATCCGCTTACATTCGCCGACCAAGATCGAAATCTTGTCCGTGTTGTTGATCTCGTTGCTGAGCAACCCGGCCATAAACTCCACCGGGTAATTCGCCTTCAGGTAAGCGGTCTGGTAACTGATCAGCCCATACGCCGCACTGTGGCTTTTGTTAAACCCGTAGCCGGCAAATTTCTCCAGCAGATCGAAGATGGCGTTTGCCTTCTTCTCCGCGATGCCGTTCTTCTCCGCGCAGCCGGCGATGAACGTCTCCCGCTCCTCCGCCATTTTCTCGCGGTCCTTCTTGCCCATCGCGCGCCGGAGCAGATCGGCCTGGCCTAACGAGTAACCCGCCAGCCGGTTCGCCGCCGCCATCACCTGCTCCTGATAAATCATCACCCCGTAGGTGTCGGCGCAGACTTCCTCGAGCAGCGGGTGCTCGTATTTGATCTTCGTAAGACCCTTCTTCCGCTTGATGAAGTCGGGGATAAGATCCATCGGGCCCGGCCGGTAGAGCGCGATCAACGCGATGATGTCGTCGATCTTCTGCACGTCGAAGTTTTTGCAGAGGCTCGTCATTCCTCCGGATTCCAGCTGGAAAATGCCGATCGTCTCGCCGCGGTTCAGCAGCGCAAACGTCGCTTGATCATCGAACGGGATTTTGCTGATCGCGAAGTCCGGCTCCCGCTGCCGAATCAGCGTGATCGTGTCTTCGATCACCGTCAGCGTCTTCAACCCGAGAAAGTCCATCTTCAGCATCCCGAGGTCGGTCAGCGGTCCCATCGCGAACTGCGAAATGACGTCGTTGCCTTTACTGTCGCGGCAAAGCGGCACGTACTCGGCGAGGTCGCGATCGCCGATGACGACGCCCGCCGCGTGGACGCCGGCATTCCGCGAGAGCCCCTCCAGCACCGTCGCGAAATCCCACAGCTGCCGCGTGGCCGGCTCGCTCTCGATCGCCTTCTTCAGCTCCGGCGTTTTGTCGGCGGCGGAGGCGAGGGTGATGTTCAGCTCGTTCGGGATCATCTTCGCGATGCGATCCGCTTCGCCGTAGCTGAGGCCGATCACGCGCCCCACATCGCGGACCACGCTCTTCGCCTTCAATTTGCCGAAGGTAATGATCTGCGAGACGCGCCGCTCCCCATATTTCTGCCGGACGTATTCAAGCACTTCGCCCCGGCGCGCTTCGCAGAAATCGACGTCGATATCGGGCGGCGAGACGCGGTCCGGATTTAGGAAGCGTTCGAAGAGCAGGTTGAACTGCAGCGGATCGACATCGGTAATCCCCAGCACGTAAGCGACCATCGAACCGGCCGCCGAGCCGCGGCCCGGCCCCACCGGGATGCCACGTTGCTTCGCGTAGTGGATGAAATCCCAGACGATGAGGAAGTAGCTCACGAAGCCGGTCGTCTCGAGCACGTCGAGTTCGTAATCGAGTCGCTTGATCAGCTCGCGGTCGGTCCGGTCACCGTAGCGTTCGTGCAGCCCTTTGTAGCAAAGCTCACGCAGATAGGCCTCCCGCGACTTCCCATCCGGCGCCGGATATTCCGGATATTTCGAGACGCCAAACTCCAGCTCCAGATGACAACGCTCCGCGATCTCCAGCGTGTTCGTGATGGCGTCGGGATGATCCGGAAAAAGAGCGCGCATCTCGTCCGCTGATTTAAAATACAGCTCCGGCACGTAACGCATTCGCCGTTCGTCGTGCACCATCTTCCCCGTGCCGATGCAGATCATCACATCGTGGGCATCATGGTGGGCGCGCTCGAGAAAATGGACGTCATTTGCTGCGACCAATCCCAGGCCGAACTCTTTCGCCAGCGTCGGCAGCGTGGCGTTGCATTTCTGCTGCGCCTCGATGCCGTGGTCGTGCAGCTCGAGGAAGAAATTGTCGGCTCCGAGAATGTCGCGAAACTCGGCCGCGCTTTGCCGCGCCTTCGCGAGATTATCCGATTGAATCGCCATGTTGATCTCGCCCTTCAGGCAAGCGCTCAGGCCGATCAATCCCGCGGAGTGTGACGCCAGCATTTCTTTATCGATCCGCGGCTTGTAATGCATGCCCTCGAGATGGGCATTCGAAACCAATTTTACGAGGTTGCGATAGCCGGTTTCGTCCTTGGCCAGGAGCGTGAAGTGATACGCCGCGTCGCGTTGATTATTCGGACGATCTTTGATCGAACCCGGCGCCATGTAGGCCTCGCAGCCGACAATCGGTTTGATGCCCGCCTTCTTCGCTTCCTGGTAGAATTCGATCGCGCCGTAGAGGTTCCCGTGATCCGTGATCGCCACCGCCGGCATCCCGAATTTCTTTGCCTTCTGCATCAGCTCCTTCATCCGAATCGCCCCATCCAGCAGCGAGTATTCGGTGTGCAGATGGAGGTGAACGAAGGAATCAGAGGGCATCTACGCGCAGTATAGGCGAGCGGCTGCGCGCGGCAAGAAATCACAAGATGTGGGGGTGCGCGATTTCGGCAAATTTCGGGGTTGCACCGGCGCGCGGAGATTGGTAACACAGCGCGTGCCGCGGACAGCTTGAAAACCCCTGCCCTCGCGCCAGCTTACCTCTCATGAAAAAACTCGAAGCGATCATCAAGCCGTTCAAACTCGAGGAAGTGAAGGAAGCGCTCGCCGATCTCGGCATCGAGGGGATGACCGTGACCGAGGTGAAGGGGTTCGGCCGCCAGAAAGGGCACACCGAGATCTATCGCGGCAGCGAATACACCGTCGATTTCCTGCCGAAGGTGAAAATCGAAATCGTCCTCGCCGACGAAATGGTCGATAAGGCGGTGCAGATCGTCGTCAGCGCGGCGAAGACCGGGAAGATCGGCGATGGCAAAGTTTTCGTCCTCCCAGTCGAACACGCCGTTCGCATCCGCACGGAAGAGATCGGCGAAAAAGCGGTTTGAGCAGGTTCCATCGTTAAAAGCGTTACATCGTTACATCGGGTGGTCAGCCGCGCGGTGTAACGATGTAACTTTTTAGACGTTTTAACGACCCACCCACCCATGGCCAAAGACACGAAATCACCCGCCGACGTGACCAAAATGATCAAGGATCAGGAGGTCAAGCTGATCGATTTCAAGTTCACCGACCTCCCCGGTAGCTGGCAGCATTTCACCACCACCCTCACCGAGTATAACGAGGAGATCTTCACGGAAGGCCTCGGCTTCGATGGCTCCAGCATCCGCGGCTGGCGCGCCATCAACGCCAGCGACATGCTCGTCATTCCCGATCCTTCCACCGCCTGGATCGATGTCTTCAACGCCGAGCCGACCCTCAGCCTCATCTGCACCATCGTCGATCCGATCACGCGCGAGCCTTACGATCGCGACCCGCGCGGCGTCGCCGAGAAAGCGGAAGCCTTCCTGCAAAGCACCGGCATTGCCGACACCGCGTTCTTCGGACCGGAAGCCGAGTTCTTCATCTTCGACGAGGTGCGGTATTCCTACACCGCGAATTCCTCTTTCCACATGGTCGACAGCGCGGAAGGCCATTGGAACAGCGACCGCGAAGAGTTTCCGAACCTCGGCTACAAAATCCGCGCCAAAGAAGGCTACTTCCCCGTCTCACCGGCCGACACCCAGCAGGACATCCGGAACGAAATGTGCCTCGAGCTGGAGAAAGCCGGCATCCCGATCGAACGGCAGCACCACGAAGTCGCCACCGCCGGGCAGGCCGAGATCGATATCCGCTTCGCGCCGCTGAAGCAGATGGGCGATTGGATGCAGTATTACAAATACATCGTGCGGAACGTCGCGAAGCGGCACGGAAAAACCGTCACCTTCATGCCGAAGCCGCTCTTCGGCGATAACGGTTCCGGCATGCACACGCACATGTCGCTCTGGAAAGAGGGCAAACCGCTCTTCGCTGGCAATGGCTACGCCGGCCTCAGCGAGATGGCGCTCTTCTTCATCGGCGGCATTCTGCGGCACGCCCCCGCCCTCACCGCCCTCACCAATCCCACCACGAACAGCTACAAACGCCTCGTCCCCGGATTCGAGGCGCCGGTGAACCTCGCCTACTCCGCGCGCAACCGTTCCGCCGCCATCCGCATTCCCACCTACTCCGCGAACCCGAAAGCGAAGCGGGTCGAGTTCCGCACCCCCGATCCCGCCGCCAATCCCTACATCGCCTTCAGCGCGCTGCTCCTCGCCGGCCTCGATGGAATCCAGAACCGCATCGATCCCGGCGATCCGCTCGACAAAAACCTCTACGAACTCCCGCCCGAAGAACTGGCGCAGGTGCCGAGCGTCCCCGACTCGTTAGGCGGGGCGCTTCGCGCGCTGAAGGACGATCACCAGTTCCTGCTCAAGGGCGACGTCTTCAACAGCGACTTCATCGACAACTGGATCGAGCTGAAGCAGAAGGAATACGATACCCTCCGGCTCCGCCCGCACCCCTACGAGTTCGCCATGTATTTCGACGTGTAGCGCCGCGCCCATGAGTCACCGGCAGACGCTTCCGCTGATCCCTCTGTTGCTGTCGCTCGTCATCTGCATGGCTGCCACGGAGAACTCTCCCACCCCCGCTTCCGGCACGGGCGTCGAGGGGGTGCTCACCATTGGTCCGACACACGGCGGCCCGGTTCGAGAAGGCGTCTCCTCCTCCCGGCCACTCGCCCGCGCCGCGTTCCTCGTGCAGCAGGAAGACCGCACCGTCGCCACATTTGAAACCGATGAGCAGGGGCGCTTTCGCGTCACGCTCCCGCCGGGCAAATATCGCGTCACCCGCCAGGAGGCGCCGCGGCGGATCGGAAGCTGCGGCCCCTTCTCGTTCGAGGTGCGTGCCGGCAAATGGACAAAGGTGGAGTGGGATTGCGACACCGGCATGCGCTGACCTGGAGGGCAATGCTCCCGTCATTGCCACCTCAGTGAATTGCCTTGCAACTCCCCCCGTACAGCCTCATCTTGTCTTAAGCGTATGATATTTCTCGGCTTCATGAACGTGGGTGGTCAGGAACTGATCCTCATTCTTTTGATTATCCTCGTCCTCTTCGGCGCGCGGAAACTTCCCGAACTCGCTCGCGGCATGGGCCAGGCGATTCGCGAATTCCAGAAAGCGAAAGATGAGTTCAGCGACGAGCTGCACTCCGCCGGCGACACCGACGTTGCCAAAACCGACGTGCGCCCCGCACCCTCTGCTGTCCCGCGCCTGGACGACGCCGCACGGCGTGAGGATCGTCACGCCGAAGCCGGCCGCAGCGCCGCCGCTGCCAAAGCGGATCAGGCCTGATCGTCTGCCCATCTCCCGCGTCATAAGGTTGACGCCGCCCCGCCTTCGCGGAAGCTTCGCGCCCTCATGTCTGACCAAAATCTCCGCACCCGCATCAAAGAGATGCTCGTGAAGAACCTGATGCTGCAGACCACGGCGGATCAGATCACGGACGATATGCCGCTCTTCGGCCCTGGTGGCCTCGGCCTTGATTCCATCGATGCGCTGGAGCTCGTCGTCAGCATGGAGAAAACCTTCGGCGTCGGTGTGCCGAACTCCGAAGTAGCAGCGACTGCTCTGCGCAGCGTGAACACTATTCACGATTACATCGTGGAGAAGCAGTCCGAAGCAGCCGGCGCGGCCTGAGGCGGTCAGCCCTGGTTGATCATATCGATCAACTGCCGGAAACGCCCAAAACTCCGCCGGTGCGGCGACAGAATCAGCCGCGGCAGATCCCAGATCTCCGGCTCATTCTTCTCCTGCCGCAGCGCCGTGCCCTGGACGATTTCCCCCTCGCGCACGATGTCCGAAAATTTCTCATTCAACGCCACCACGCTCGCCTCCGGCAGCCGGCGGGTCAGCCGGATGACCAGCTGCTCCCCGACCCAGCGGGATGATTGATACACGCTGTAGAAGTGCGTGATCTCCTGCACCGCCTCCCCCACATCGTGCACGATCTTGAAGAGGTGGAAATCTTCCCCGCCGATGAACCCGTAGTTGAACAGCTCCTCCGTGATGAATTTCATCCACGTCTCCCAGTAAGTGCCGTTCGGCCCGTCCACCAGCACCACCGGGATGATGCGCGCCTTCCCGGTCTGCATCAGCGTGAGCGCCTCGAACCCTTCATCCATCGTCCCGAACCCGCCGGGGAAGAGCGCCAGCGCGTGCGTCTCCTTCACAAAATTCAATTTCCGCGTGAAGAAGTAATTGAAGTTAATCAGCTTCGAGTCCCCGTGGATCGTCTCGTTCGCCCGCTGCTCGAACGGCAGCCGGATGTTCAGGCCAAAACTCCGCTCCCGGCCCGCTCCGCGCTGCGCCGCTCCCATGATCCCGTCGCCGCCGCCGGTGATCACCATATAATCCTGCGCCACCATCGCCCGCGCGAATTCCTCCGCCACGCTGAACTCCGGCGCCGTCGGCAAAGTCCGCGCCGATCCGAAGACACACACCTTCCGGTATTGCCGGTAACCGGCGAACACCTTCGCCGCGTAGCGCATCTCTTTCAGCGACCGGTTCATCAGCTTCAGATCGCCGGTGCCCATTTTGTCCCGGGACATTTTGAGGACGGTGCCGATCATCTCCTCGACCAGCTCCGGCGATTTCTCGGCGCCCCAGTCGGCGACCAACTCGCGAATGCGCTGATCCCATTCCGGCCCGAGGCTCGACTGCCGTCTCGTCGGCTGCGCTGAAGTGACGCCTGCGGTGAAATCTTCCACGCGTTGTATGTAGCGGTCGCGCGCGCCTTCCGCACAGGATATTTGAGGTGCCGCAACCCGCCACCTGCTCGATCGAGCCGCTACGCCGCCAGCAGATCTGCGAGAATCTCGTGCATGTTCCGGATCGGCAGTGAGTAATGCCCCGCGTTCTCCACCAGCTGGAGCGTGCAGTTCGGCAGCCGTGTGCTAAGCCGCTCCGATAAACGATAGGAAAATGTCCGATCCTTCGTCCCGTGCCACAGCCGCACCGGCACCCGGATTTCTTCCAATCGGAAACCCCACGGCCGCGCGTAAATCTCCGCATCGGCGATCACTCCTTCAACCGATCCGCGCCACGCCTGGCGGGCACTTTCGAAACACGCTTCGAAAGCTTGCGAGTCGCGCAGCACGTCAGCATCACACGGCTGGAGCAAACGCAGCAGGAGCGGCCGCAGCCGCACCGGGGAACGCATCCGCACGAACGGCCGCGCCACATGGAAAAGCTTGCGCAGCAACTGCGGCCGGCGCGCGTGCAGCGCCAGCATCCACCGGTATAGCGTCAGCAGCTCGTCGTGATCTTCCAGGTCGGCGATCGGCGGCGCGCCGCTCACCACTGCCACTGCGCGCGTCTGCGCCGGCTGCGCCCACGCCGTGGCAAACGCATACGGCGCCCCACCGGAAATCCCGAGCACCCGCCACCGCGCCACGCCGAGCTGCTCGCCCAGGCGCGCTACCACCTCTGGCCAGTCCAGCAGCGTCCGGCCCGCGCAAAATTCCGACGCACAATTCCCCGGCCGATCCGGCGAAACGATCCGCACCCCCAGGTCGCGCGCCGCCGCCTCCGTCAGCCGCGCCATCGTCCGCGAGCTCGGCCAGCCGTGGCAAAACAGAACCGGCTCCCCGTTGGGGACGCCATATTCCTCGTAGGCGATCTTTCGCCCGCGCCACTCCAGCGTCTTCATCCCGTGGTTCTGTTTTCCATCGCCGCAGTGTAATTGCACCCCGCGTCATGCGCACACTCGGCGTCTGCGCTTCGTATTAGAAGGTATGAACGAGAACTCGCAGCCCGGTTTCGGCAAAATTTCAGTGCACGGAAATGGCCTGGGCGCCCCCACCCCGGAGCTGGTCGAAAAGCGCGCGCGGGAGATCGCCACCATCAACGAGCGCGATCCCGATGAGTTCACCGAGGCCGATTGGGAGCAGGCGCGCCAGGAGCTGCTCGGTCAACAAAACACCGCGCCCGACGACGCCGACGAGACCATCGACGCGCTGAGCGAGCGCGACGAAGTGCCCGGTGAAAGCGGCCACCGCGCCCCGCGCGCCGGGCTCGATGAGGACGAAGAAGGCCTCGGCGCCCGCCTCGTCACCGATGGGGCCGAAGAAGCCGCGCATGACCAGATGGTCGAGGCGGCAAAAGAAGACCAGCAGCAGGAAGGCTAAAACCTTGATCAGCGCATTGCGCACCGCAGCAGCAGAACAGCAGCACCCGGCGGTCGCCCCGCGCGGAGAGCAGCTCGCCCGGCGTTACCGGCAGGTGCGTGATTTCACCACCCGCCTTTGCCAGAATCTTCAGCCGGAAGATTGCGTCGTGCAATCAATGCCCGATGTCAGCCCCGCGAAGTGGCACCTCGCGCACACCACTTGGTTTTTCGAGACCTTCATCCTGAAGGTGTGGATGCAGCGGTATCGCGCCGAGGTGCCGCAGTACGCTTTTCTCTTTAATTCCTACTACAATGCCGCCGGCGACATGCACCGCCGCGATCTCCGCGGCCTCATCTCCCGCCCCACCGTGCAGGAGACCTATCGCTACCGCACCTCGGTGGACGAGTGCGTGCTGCAACTGATCGCCTCCGCCAACGACGCGCTCCTCGACGAGATCGAGCCCGTCCTCATCCTCGGTTTCAATCACGAGCAGCAGCACCAGGAGCTGCTCGTCACCGTCATCAAACACGTGTTCGCCCAGAACCCGCTCTTCCCCATCTTCGTGCCCGCCGTGCCCACGCCGTCCCAGCACCGCCCCGGCGCGCAACACTTCGTCCCCTTCGACGAAGCGACTGTCCCCATCGGTCACGAAGGCCACGATTTCTCCTACGACAACGAAGGTCCGCGCCACCGCGCGCTCGTGCACGCCTTCTCCCTCTCGAATCGCCTCGTCACGAACGGCGAATACCTCGCCTTCATGGAAGCCAACGGCTACACGCGCCCGGAATTCTGGCTCTCGTTAGGCTGGACCACCGCCTGCGAGCAGCAGTGGCAGGCGCCGCTCTACTGGGAGAAACGCGATGGCGAATGGTGGAACTTCACCCTCACCGGTTTCCGCCGCGTCGATGAAGCCGAACCCGTCACGCACATCAGCTACTTCGAAGCCGACGCCTACGCGAACTGGGACGGCGCCCGGCTCGCCACGGAATTCGAATGGGAACGCGCCGCCGCCGATCTCGCCATCGAAGGCAACTTCGTCGATCGCGAACGGTTTCACCCCGCCCCTGCACCTGGTGGTGAGCAGCTCCAGCAAATGTTCGGCGACGTCTGGGAATGGACCCGGAGCGCCTATCTTCCCTACCCCGGCTACCGCGTCGCGCCCGGCGCCCTCGGCGAATACAACGGCAAATTCATGTGCAACCAGATGGTGCTGCGCGGCGGCTCCTGCGCCACCTCACGCGATCACATGCGCCTCACTTATCGCAATTTCTTCCCGCCGGAGAAACGGTGGCAGTTCACCGGCATCCGCCTGGCCCGCGATCTTTCATGACACCCGCCCCGGCTGAGCTGCAGCTGCTGGATCTCGAACCAGCCGCTTCTGATTTTCTCGCGGAGGCAATCGCCGGCCTCTCCAGCGATCCGCGCACGCTCCCGTCGAAGTTCTTCTACGACGAACGCGGCTCCGAATTGTTCCAGGAGATCTGCGCGCTGCCGGAGTATTACGTCACCCGCACTGAGACTGAGATTCTCCAGCAGAACATCGCCGCGATGGCGCAATCGATCGGCACCGGCGCGGAGCTGGTGGGGTTCGGCACCGGCGCCGGCATCAAAACGCGGATGCTGCTCGAGTGTCTCGAAGAGCCTGTCGCTTACGTCCCGGTCGATATCTCGAAGCAGCGGCTGGTGCAGTCTGCGGAGGAACTTGCGATCGCCATGCCGCATCTCGAGATCCTGCCCGTCTGCGCTGACTACATGCAGTCGATGCGCCTGCCCACGCCCGCGCGACAGCCGGCGCACGTGGCGGTTTACTTCCCCGGCTCCACCATTGGCAACCTCGAGCCCGCCACCGCGCGCGGCTTTCTGCAGCGCGTTTGTCGTCTTTGCGCGCCGAGCGGCGGATTGTTGATTGGCGTCGATCTGCAAAAGCCACGGGAAATTCTCGAAGCAGCCTATAACGACAGCGCCGGAGTCACCGCCGCGTTTAATCTGAATCTACTCGTTAGGGCAAATCGCGAACTCGGTGCCGATTTCGCTCTCGAGCAGTGGCAACACCGCGCCATCTACAACGAAATCGAAAGCCGCATCGAGATGCACCTGATCAGCGAGCGGGCACAGACGATACACCTCGGCGGCCACGCCTTCGAGTTCGCCGCCGGCGAGAAAATCATCACCGAATTCTCCTACAAACACACCGTCGCCGGCTTCACTGCACTCGCCGAATCAGCCGGCTTCCAGCTCTCCCGCACCTGGACCGACCCGCAGCAGTGGTTTGCCGTCTTCCATTTCACCGTGCCAGAATAGGCGCCTGTGGAAGCGCTGGTTAAACTCCGCGGCGTCAGCAAAACTTTCGGAGCAGCTACAGCTCTGCACCCGCTCGATCTCGCGGTCGAGCGCGGCAAGACCACAGTGCTCATCGGCCCGAGCGGCTGCGGTAAATCCACGCTTCTCCGCCTGATCATCCGCCTGCTGGAGCCGGATCGCGGCACCGTCGATTTCGATGACGAACCGATCACTTCCGCCAACATCGCCGAGCGGCGGCAGCAAATCGGTTACGTCATTCAGGACGGCGGTTTATTCCCGCACCTCACCGCGCGCGACAACGTGATGCTAATGGCGCGGCATCTCGGCCGCCCCGCCGATGAATCAAACGCCCGCCTGCAGGAGCTTTGCGCCCTCACCCGCTTTCCCGCCGACGCATTGTCGCGGTTTCCGGTGGAACTTTCCGGCGGTCAACGCCAACGCGTCAGCCTCATGCGCGCGCTCGCGCTTTCGCCCCGGCTCCTGCTGCTCGATGAACCACTCGGCGCGCTCGACCCGCTCGTGCGTGCGGCTTTGCAGAAGGATCTGCGCGAAATCTTCACCCGCCTGCAGCAGACCGTGATTCTCGTCACACACGATCTCGCCGAAGCCGCTTACCTCGGCGATCGCATCGTCCTGATGAACGAAGGCCGCGTCGTGCAGGAAGGAACGATTCGCGATCTGCGCGAAAAGCCCACCAGCGAGTTCGTGACGGATTTCGTCAGCGCGCAACGCAGCCTTGTTCTCACATGAAGACGGTCGGTGCGCTGCTCCTCCTGAGCATTCTCCCGGCCGTCGCGCAGGAGCCGGTTATCGTCGGCTCGAAGAAATTCACCGAATCCTACGTGCTCGCGGAGATCGCGCAGCGCTCGTTAGGCAACGCCGGTATTCGTGCTGCCCACCGCCAGGGCATGGGCGGCACCATCATCCTGTGGGAGGCGCTCCGCACCGGCCAGATCAGCGCTTACCCGGAATACACCGGCACCATCGCCGAGGAAATTCTGAAGCTGTCACCTCCGCTCTCACTGGAAGCGATGCGCCAGGAGCTGGCGCAGCACGGCGTCGGAATCACGGAGGAACTCGGCTTTAACAACACGTATGCGCTCGTGATGCGTCGCTCGGTTGCAGAACGACTCGGCCTCCGCACGATCAGCGACCTGCGCGCCCACCAGCAGCTGCAGTTCGGTCTCACCCATGAATTTATCGCCCGCCGCGATGGCTGGACGCCTCTCGCGCAGCGCTACGGCCTCGCCACGCCGCGCGTCCGCGGCATCGATCACGGCATCGGCTACGAGGCGCTGCGGAACGGTTCCGTCGATGTGAAGGACGCCTATTCGACCGATGCCAAAATCGCGGAGAACGACCTCGTCGCACTCGAAGACGACCTCCGCTTTTTCCCGCAATACAAAGCCGTCTTCCTCTACCGGCTGTCGTTGCCCGGGCCGGCCATCACGCAGCTGCAATCACTCGCCGGCACGCTCGACGAGCCGCGCATGATCCGCCTCAACGCCGAAGCGGAGCGAACCAAAGACTACGCCCGCGCGGCCGATCTGTACTTCAACACCAGCGGAAGCCACGGCGAAACGCTCCCGCACAAGTTGCTCCGCTGGACCGCGCGGCATCTGCAGCTCGCCGGGATTGCGCTGCTGCTCTCCGTCGTGGTGGGTGTGCCGCTCGGCATCGTCGCCAGCCGCGGCGGCGCCCTCGGGCATGCGATTCTTTCGATTACCGGCGTGGTGCAGACGATTCCCTCCCTCGCCCTGCTGGCGCTGCTGGTGCCGCTGCCGTTCTTCGGCATCAGCGGCCGCACTGCGATCGCCGCGCTCTTCCTTTACGGCCTGCTCCCCATCGTACGGAACACCGCCACCGGCTTGCAGGACATCGCGCCGCCGATCCGCGAATCCGCGATCGCGCTCGGCCTATCCGCCGCTGCCCAATTGCGCCAGATCTATCTGCCGATCGCCTCCCGCACCATTCTCGCCGGCATCAAGACGAGCGCCGTCATCAACATCGGCACCGCCACTCTCGCCGCGCTCATTGGTGCCGGCGGATTGGGCGAACCGATCATCAGCGGGCTCAACCTGAACGATCACGCCACGATTCTGCAGGGCGCGATTCCCGCCGCCGTGCTCGCGCTGGTGGTGCAATGGTCGTTCGATCTGCTCGACCGGCTTTTGATTCCCAAAGGCCTGCGGCTATAGAAACAGTATGGCGATTGCCTCCGTCAATCCCGCCACCGGTGAAACGCTCCGCGAGTTCGCGCCGCTTACCTCCGCCGAAATCGAGACGCGGCTCGCCCGCGCCGAAATCGCGTTCCAGCAGCACCGCCGCAGCACCTTGGCCGAACTCGCGAAT
>JACCZQ010000162.1 GCA_013695905.1 Chthoniobacterales bacterium | reverse complement strand
ATGTGCTGCACGCTGGTGACGTTTCGCTCGCGGATGCAGTTGACTCCTTCGTAGAGCCAGCCGATCGCCGGCCCGAGGGCAATACCGTAGTAGCGCACCTTCCCGCTCTTCTGCAGCTGCTCCAGCGTCGTCCAGAGCGCGTCGTCGCCGATCTGCTCCATCCGGATGTTGTGCAACTGGAGGAGATCGATGCGATCCGTCTTGAGCCGTTTCAACGCCGCATCGGTGGCGCGGTGAATCGCTTCGGGTGAAAAATCCTGCGGAATCTCACGTTGCCCGCGCCCGCGGTTTTCTCCGTGCGTGACGAAATCGTAGCCGACCTTTGTCGCGACCACGATCTCATCCCGCTGCTTTGGAAAAGCCTTCGCGATCAATTCCTCGCTCAATCCATTGCCGTAGGTGTCGGCCGCATCGAAGAGCGTGATGCCGAGATCGAACGCCTTGTGCATCAGCGCGATCGCTTCGCCTTCCGTGAAATTTCCCCACCAGCCGGTGGAGATGGTCCAGAGCCCGAAGCCGACTTCGCTTACTTTCAGATCGGTGTTTTTGTAAGTGCGGAAGCGCATGGGAATAGCAGAGGAAGAAACGTTCAACGTTCAACGTCCAAATGCAGAAAGGCGCGGCGAACACTTCCTCTGAATTGAAACGTTGGACGTTGAACGTTGAACGTTGAACGTTTCCCTCTTCGTGATCTCGGAAACCCACAGCGCTCTCCTCATCGTCGGCCACGGCTCCACCGTGAACCCGGATTCCAGCCCGCCGAATCTCGTGCATGCGGCGGAAATCCGGCGCCGCGGCGTGTTTGCGCAGGTGGAGTGCTGCTTCTGGAAAGAAGAGCCGAGCCTGCGCGACGCTCTCCTGCTCTTCGATTCCCCCGCGCTGCGCGAGGTTTACATCGTCCCGAATTTCATCAGCGAAGGCTACTTCACAAAGACCGTCATCCCGCGGGAGCTGGAGCTCACCGGCCGCGTGACGGAGCGGATCACCGGACAGGTGTGGAAGTATTGCGAGCCGGTGGGGAATCACCCGCTCATGACCGAGCTCTTGCTGCAACGTGCGCGGGAAGTGGCACCCGGCGTGCCGGAGAATGAAACCGCGCTGCTGATCGTCGGCCACGGCACGGACCTGAACGACAACAGCGCCGTCGCCGCGAAACGTGAGGTGGAGAAAATCCGCGCGTCCGGCCGTTACGCCGAAGTGCTGAACGTTTACATGGAAGAGGCGCCGCTTGTCGCCGCCTGGGCGCAGCTCACCCGCGCACCGCATGTCGTGGTGGTGCCGTTCTTCATCTCCGACGGGCTCCACAGTTATCAGGATATCCCGGTGCTGCTCGGCATCGAAGCGGAGCCGACCGCGGCCGCCAGTCAGCGCGAAGTGTTCCGCCAGAACCCGTACCAGCTCCACGGCCGCTCGCTTTACTACAGCCACGCCATCGGCACGGAGCCGCGCTTCGCCGAGATCATCGTGGAGCAGGTGGAAGCATTCGCTTGCGATACGGCTCGCCCTCGCAAGATTTTGCACGAGGTTCCGTAGCCGTGAAGTCGCCTGACACCATAAAACTACTGCAGGAGCTCGGCGCCTTTATTCTCGCCGGCGCGAAAGGCTCGGCCGACGTGCGCACGATGGCGTCGATGATCTGCGACGCGCGCGGCTGGCGCTGGGTGGGGGTTTATAAACACGGACACGGTGAGCTGCTCTTCGTCGCCGGCAGCGACGACGAGCCGCCTTGCTACAAGAACTTTCCCATCACGCAGGGCCTGTGCGGCGCGGCCGTGGAATCGCGCGAGACGATCGTGGTGAACGATGTGCGCAAAGACGTGCGCTACCTGCCGACGTTTCACAGCACGCTTTCGGAAATCGTGGTGCCGGTGATCAGCAAATCGGAACGCGTGGTGGGGGTCATCACCGCCGAAAGCGAGAAGCTGAATGCGTTTGCGGAGGAAGACCGCGAGGTGCTGGAGCGGGTGGCGGGGCTGATGGGTCACGCCTTCCAGTGAACGGCCGCGCGCGGGAGTGGCTGCGCGAGATTCCCTGCCGCGTCGGCGAGATCGCGATCGACCGCGGAGACGCAGGGCGATGGATCCTCACTCACCGCGACGATCGCGCACGCGCCGAGCTGCACCCCCACGATGGGGCGGAGGCGGCGGTGGAGCTGGCGCGTTATGATGATGCGGGAAATTTCCGGCCGCTGAAAACTGCGCCGAATCTCCGGCACGGCTGGCGGCTCGTGCTGGCGGATGAGCAGGAGGTGGAGCGCGCGCTGGATTTTTTTTACCCGGCGCGGCTGGCGACGTGGCGCAGCTGGCGAGCGGGAGAGCTGCGCACGACGCCCCTGCGCGAGACGCTGGAGCGGCAGAGCGGGATGTATCGCGTCACGGCGAAGATCACCGAGACGCAGGCGAACGAGCTGGTGGCGAATTTTTGCCGCTCAGATGGTGGTTGTCTGCGCACGATTCTGTGGCGGCGCGACGCGACCGGGACGCTGCCTTCGACGTTGCTGCCGGCGGAGAAGTTCGATCCGCAGCACGATCAAACGGGGCGCGGTGAAGCGGCGCTGCCGCTGCTCTGCCAGGAAGCGTGCAACCTCCTCGTCGCCGCGTCGCGCGAGGTGGTGAAATCCACGCCTGCATTGTAGCGCAGGTGGTGCTTCTCAGGACGGTGGGGTCGTCTGGTCTGACACAAACTGCACCATCGGCTCAAGGGGCCGGCCCGGCTTCCAAAGGAGCATGAGCGTGGCGAATCTTTCTCGTTTCTGCTTTTCTTTTCTCAAACCTGATACTACTCTCCGCGCTGCGATTATGGCCAAGATTCTGATCATCGATGATGAACCGGCGATGGTGGAGGTAATCGTGACGCTCTGTCGCGAAAAAGGTCACCAGGCTTTTCCCTTTAATTCCGCCGCGCGCGCCATCGAGCAGATCGATGCGGTGCAGCCGCAGATCGTCATCACCGACATCAAGATGGAGGCGATGAGCGGGTTCGATGTGCTGCGGCACATTCGTGAGCACCACCGGCAGACCTCCGTCATCCTCATCACCGCCTACGGCTCGGCCGAGACCGCGGTCGAGGCGATGAAAATGGGCGCGACCGATTACGTCCTGAAGCCTTTTAAGATCGATGAGCTGCAGACGCGCATCCAGAAGGCGCTCGATTTCCAGGCGGCAATCGGCGAGGTCACTTATCTCCGGAAGGAGCTGAAGAATAAGTATCGCTTCGAGAACATCGTCGGCACGAGTCGGAAGATGCAGCAGGTTTATAATCTGATTAACAAGGTGGCGGATACGGACAGCACGGTGC
>JACCZQ010000152.1 GCA_013695905.1 Chthoniobacterales bacterium | reverse complement strand
CGGCTGATCTCCCGGAGCGCGGCGCGGAAATCCTCCAGGTGCTCGATGACTTCGGTGCAGGTGATCGCATCGAACGACGCGTCGGCATAGGGGAGTGCATCCGTGTTCAGGTCCACCACATCGACCGTGACGCCGCTGACTGTCATCAGGTCGTCCCGATAGTCGCAGGCGCTGATCTGCACCGGGAACGCGCGCATCACCTGATCGATCAGCTCACCGTTGCCTGAACCGACATCGAGGTATGCACCGCGCAGCCGGGGCGCCAGCTCGCGCAGCTTCTCGATCGTGGCGCGGAGCAGCCCCTGCGGGCTGAGGCCTTCCGTGGGGAGCCGCTCCATGGAAGTCTCGCCGCGGGCGTGCGCCCGCTGCCGCGCCTGCTCGCGCTCCTCGCGCTGCGCGGCCGCACGTTCTTCTCTGGTTCGTCGGCGGATGGACACGTGCGTCAGCTACTCATGACAACGCGGAACTCTCAAGAGCTATGGCAGGCCAGAGGCGCGGTCGATTGCGCCGGGGCACCGGTGAGCGCAGATAGGAACGTGCGCGTGCGCTGGAAGGTCCGGGCTACTGTCATTGGTGTCGTCATCGTAGGAGCAGCCATGTCATGGTGGAGCATGATCCGAATGCCGGGAAAGAGCTTCTCCGGAGACCGCCGCGCGCTCACCGCGGAGGAGGTCGCGTTGCGCGACGAACTGGTGGAGGCGGTGCAGAAACTCGCCGGCGAGGTCGGCGAGCGGAACGTGCAATACCATGCGGAGCTCACCGCTGCGGCGGATTACATCGAGCGGTCATTCGTCAGCGCGGGGTTGGCGGTGCGGCGGGAGGGATACGATGTTCGCGGCATGCGCTGCGATAACATCGAGGCGGAGATCCCGGGGACCGGCGCTGGGATCGTGGTGATCGGCGCGCACTATGACTCGGTGGTCGGATCACCCGGCGCGAATGACAACGGAAGCGGTGTCGCAGCACTCCTGTCACTCGCGCGGCGCTTCGCTGGCCAGCCGGCGGAAAAGACGCTGCGCTTTGTCGCATTCCCGAATGAGGAGCCGGTGCATTTCCAAACGCCAGCGATGGGCAGCATGGTCTATGCAGCACGTTGCCAGGAGCGAGGGGATAATATTGTCGCGATGGTGAGCCTGGAGACGATCGGCTACTTCTCACAGGTCAAAGGATCGCAGGTTTACCCGGTCCCCGGATTGGGCGCGATCTACCCGCGCACGGGTAACTTCATTGCTTTTGTCGGCAACCTCTCTTCACGATCACTCGTTAGGCAGGCGCTCGCCAGCTTTCGCACGCACGCGCGCTTTCCCTCGGAAGGTGCGGCTTTTCCGGCGGGGGTGCCCGGAGTGGGCTGGTCGGATCACTGGGCTTTCTGGCAGCATGGTTATCCGGCCATCATGATCACCGACACCGCGCCTTTTCGTTATCCTCATTACCACGCGCGCAGTGATACTCCGGATAAGCTCGACTACGATTCCATGGCTCGGTTGGTGTCGGGTCTTGAGCCGATGATCGCCGACCTGGCGAGATGACGCCCGGACGCCGCGCGGTGTAGCCAGCTTTTCTTCTCCAGATGTTGTCCTCCACCCCCGCTGAGCAGGCCGCTGAGACCGGCCGGATGGCGCGGCGGCTCTCCGTGCAGGTGGATACGCTGCTGGAGGTGATCGGCGAAGAACCGGTCACGCTGCGGCGCATTATGCTCGTGCTGGAAGGGCGTGCGTTCATGGTTCTCCTGATTGTGCTCGCGCTCCCCTTCGCGCCGCCGGTGCCGTTGCCCGGTCTCAGCACCGTGTTCGGGGTGGTGATCGCTTTGATTGGGCTGCGCCTCGCGTTGCGGCAGGAGCCATGGCTGCCGGATCGGATTCTTGATGCGCCGATGAAGCCGCAAACCGCCCGGCGCCTTCTCTCCTCGACCCGACGGCTGGCGTTGATGCTGGAGAAGCTCGTGCGGCCGCGCTGGAGCTTCCTGGTTGATCCGCCGGTGTTTCAGCATCTTTACGGCGCCATGATCTGCCTTTGCGGGCTCCTCCTTGCCCTGCCGCTCCCGATTCCTTTCGCGAACATGCTGCCCTCGATCACGGTCATTCTGCTCGCAAGTGCCTTGATCGAGCGGGATGGCTATTTCGCCATTGCTGGCGTGTTCCTTTTCGCCGTGGTCCTGGCCTTCTTCGGGGCGATTTTTCTCGGTGGCGCAACGGTCGTGGACTGGCTGCAACAACGCTTCGGCGGCAGCGGTTATGATCCGCTCGAAGAACCGCCGCCTGCTCTGGAAGAGATCATCAGGTAGCAAAGGGGAGCTGGAGTGCTGGTGAGCTACAGCGGGCGAAGCTGAACTCCATCCCCACATACCATGCCAGCAGAGCGATCGGGATGAAGTAGAAGACGGAGAACTGCAGCTGGCTGCCGGTTAAGTATTCGAAACCGGAGAAAGCCGAGATCATGACCGCGCTGAGCGCGACCCATCCAGCCGTGCTGATCCCGCTGAGCGAAGGAAACTTCATGGCAGGGGAAAAATAAGCGGTGCGCAGCAGATCCTTGCGGCACGTTTCGGCACCGGCCGAGATCAGCTCCCCCGCACGAGTCAGCACCAGGTTCCCTGTTGGCGAGCGTGCGAATTGCTTCCACTGTATTTCGCCCCAACAATGAGACGCAATCCTAATAAATGGCGACGGAAATTGCTGCGCGCGATTCCGCGGCGGCGGCATCTCCGCGGCGGGCGTCTCCATCGCATGGTGGGCGAGGGGTTATTCCACTCGGAGCTGTGGGCGTTCACCCATCGCAGCTTGCCGGGCGGCCTGGCGCTGGGGGCGTTCATCGGCTGCACCCCCACGATGGGCGTGCAGATCATCATCTGTGGGATCGCGGCCTATCTGCTGCGCGTGAACATCCCGGTGGCGCTGCTCGCCACCTTGATCAGCAATCCCGTGACCGCGCCCGTGCTCTACCCACTGCAGTATAAACTCGGCGTCTGGCTGGCGGGCGCGCCGGCTCCATCCGAGCTGGAGGGATTCTCCGGCGCACTGCGCAGCTTCATGCGTTACGCGCGTCCCCTCTGGGTGGGGAGCCTCGCCACCGGGGTCGTCTGTGCGGCCATCGCGTATGGACTGGGTACTCTCCTCTGGCTCGTTGGTCACTCCATCGGCCTTCGGCGCAAAGAGACAAAGCGACAGCTTCCCCCGGCCGAGCCCCCGCGCGAGCACATCGACCTTTCCTAGTGTTCTGTAACAGCCGCGCCTTTACACGCGCGACTGCTCCGTCCGGGGAGCGCACGCTTGCAGCGTGCTGGTGCTCGCATTCTGCGAGCACGAACTTCCTTGGACGGTTACGCGGTGGAGACGTTGCGGCGCCCAGGCGCAAGCCGCCAAAGTTCGCGACTCGCGAAAGCTTTCGGAGTCGCCAGCACGCTGGA
>JACCZQ010000147.1 GCA_013695905.1 Chthoniobacterales bacterium | reverse complement strand
TCGCCATTTTCGACCCGCGGAAGCTCGCGTTGTGCACGGTCTTGCTCGCCGGCGCGGTCTGGTTTGTCACCCTTCCGCCTGCCGCAGGCGAGCCTGCCCTCTGGTCGGTGAACGACTATAAGACTGCCCGCCGCCAAATCTTCGCCGGTGACTTTGCCCGGGGCGAAGTCCGCCTGCGTCGCGCGTTTGCGAGCATGGTCGCGCCAGGGCAAATCTCCGTCGGGGTGGCGAACGGCTTCGCCGAGGTAGCGCAGGAGCAGGCGGAAGCAGGCGACCCGGCCGCAGCTCTCAGAACCATCCACTACGGGATTCGCATCAACCCCGCGAGCGAGCGCCTCCGTGATTTGCAGCAGCGGATTGTCGCTGGCTCCGCGGCTCAGCCGCGCAGTAGCACCAAGCGTCCACTCGACCGCCCTGACTAACTAACCTGCAAGCTGGAAGCTCGCGCTACTCTTCCCAGAGGAAGTGCTCCAGTCGCAGCCGGTCGAGCCGCGCCTTTGCCTCCTCACTGCGGGCGCCGCCGGCAAAGGCCAGCTTCTCGTAGATCGCGGCGGCAGGTTTCCATTGCGTCTGATCATCGCCTGGCTCCGTTTGCGGCAAGACCGCCTGCCGGATGCCTATAAGGCCCAACGCTGCGCCATCGAAAAACAACCGAACGAGCTGCGGCAATACAAAATGCTGGACGACATTCTCGAAAGAATGGGGCGCACCCAGGAGGCGCGCTCGGTCCTCGCGCACGTCAGCCGCATGCAAGCTGCAGCTGCTCCGCCCTCGGCGTTGTAGCGAGCTGCACCTTGCCATTTGGGCGCGACGGCATTCTCTTCGGGTGCTCATGCGCGCCCGCATCTTCACCGACCGCCACGCTGATCTGAAGCATCTGCAGGGCAAAACCTGCGCCGTCATCGGCTTTGGCGCGCAAGGTCATGCGCACGCGCTGAATCTGCGCGACAGCGGATTGCGCGTGCTCGTTGGTTTACCCGCCCGGAGCAAAAGCCGCGCCGTCGCACGGAAACATGGGCTGGAGGTGGTGAGCACCAGCGAGGCGGTGGCGCGAGGCGACATCATTTTCCTCGCCTTGTCCGATACAGAGATGGCCGGCATCTACGACCGAGAAATCGCCCCGCATCTCGCCGCGGGAAAGACGCTCCTGTTCGCGCACGGCTTCGCCATCTTCTACCGCACGATCATTCCGCTGAAAGACGTGGACGTCATCCTCGTGGCGCCCAATGGGGTCGGACCGATGGTGCGGCGCGAGTTTGCGGAAGGCCGCGGCGTGCCGGGCATGTTCGCGGTCCATCAAAACCCGAGCCGGCGTGCGAAGAAAATTGCGTTGGCCTGGGCCAAAGGCATCGGCTGTACCCGCGCTGGAGTTTTGGAGACGACCTTCAAGGATGAAACGGAAACGGACTTGTTTGCGGAGCAGGCGGTGCTGTGCGGCGGAGTGAACGCGCTGGTGCGCTCTGGGTTTGAAACTCTGGTCGACGCCGGCTACGCGCCTGAAGCCGCCTACTTCGCCTGTCTGCACGAATTGAAATTTCTCGTCGATCTCATGCACGAAGGCGGCCTGAGCGGCATGCGTGCCCGCATGTCGCCCACCGCCACCTGGGGCGATCTCACGATCGGCCCGCGCATCATCGATCGTGCAGTGAAGAAGAACATGGCCGCCGCGTTGCAGGACATCCAAAGCGGCAAATTCGCGCGCGAGTGGATTCGCGAAACGAACACCGGCCAGAAGCGTTATCACGCTCTGCTGAAGGCAGCCGAAGGCCACCCGATCGAGCAGGTGGGGAAGCGACTGCGGGTCAGCGGAACACAGGCTTTCCAGCCTGTGCGGCCGGCGGCCTTTTAGTCCGCCGAATCAGATTCACCGGGCAAAATGCCCGGTGGCCGCACAGCCAGAATGGCTGTGTTCCGTAGCGCTGTGCTACTGCTCCCAGAGGAAATGCTCCAGCCGCAGGCGGTTGAGCCGCGATTTTGCTTCTTCGCTGCGCCCGCCGCCGGCAAAGGCCAGCTTCTCGTAGATCGCTGCTGCAGGACGCCATTGTGAGCCCTCCTCCAGGAGGCGCGCGGCATTGAAACCGGCTTTGTAGAACCAGAAAAATTCGCGGGGACGATCGGGGCGCGTTTCCTCTTCCAGGACGCGATAGAAGGTGGCGAGCGCCTCCGCTGGCTGCTGCAGCTGCTCCAGGCACATCCCTTTTTTGAAGAGCGCCTGGTTCCGCCAATGCGCGGTGGCGTCCTTCTGCGCCGCCAGCTGATCGTAAAGCTCCATGGCGCGCCGATAATTCTCCGGGTCCGCCGCGCCCATCTCGTAAAGAATGTCGCCCTTGCCGCAGAGCGCCTCCCGTTGCTCCGCCGGCCTCGCGTTGCCGCGGAGCACCTCGTCGTAAAGCGTGAGCGCGTCTTCCGGTTTGCCGAGGCGCCGCTCGATGACGGCCTGCTCGTTGCGAGCGGCCCACTTGAGCTCGCCGTTTTTCTTCACCACTTCGTCGAAGAGCACCAGCGCCCGGTCTAACGAGTCCGCACCCATGCTCTGCATGGCGGATTGCGCCGCGAAGAACTGCGCCTTCTCCGCGAGGTGAGTATCGGCGTTCCGCTGCGCGAGAATTTCGAACTGCGTCTGCGCGCTGGCAAAATCCTGTCGGCGGTAATAAGTCTCCGCCAGCTTCATGCGCACCTCCGGCAGCAACGATGAGGTGGTGTGCTGCTGCAGGAATTGAGTCGCGAGGGTGATCACCCTGGCCGGGTCAACATCGGGCGCGGCTTCTTCGAACCAGATCTTCAGGTAATCGGCTCGCTCACTCGCGAGTGGCGTCGGCTGGCTCTCCGCGGCGCGCGCGAGATTCTTTCGCGCCTCCTCTAGCTGCGGTGGCGTCGAGTGGAAGGCGAGCTCCGCCAGCGCCACCCACGCCTCGGAGGCGCGAGGATGTTTTGGAAAATCGCGGAGGTATTGTTGTAACGCCGGGCGCGCGCCTTCGCTCTTTGCGGTGGCCTGGGTGAGAGCCTGCTCCAGGGCCAGGTCGCCTTGCAAGGCCGGATCTGCGCCGCGTTGCTGGAGCTGCTCGTCCGTCGCGGCGGCTTTCTCCGCTTCGCCCGCCTGCAGCCATGCGAGCGAGGCGTTAAACAACGCCGCGTGCGCAAAAGGCGAATCGATCTGCGCCGCCTGCTCGAAAGTCTTCGCCGCCACGCTGAAATGTTTTGCCTCGTAATGGCTGCGCCCTGCCAGGGCGTTGAGGCGATCGAGCAACGGCGGCGCCGGACGCAGGGCACGCGCGGATTCGAGGATCGCCAGCGTCTCTTCGAAACGCCCATCCTGCAGCGTCAGCTCGGCGTAATCGATCAAGCCTTCCGCGAGGGCCGGCAGCGGCGGGTGCTCGCGGTGTAACCGCTCCAGCGCGAGCAGCGCCGCCTCCCGCCGGCCGGCCCGGATCTCGGCCCGGGCGAGATACCACTGCGCGAGGGAGCGCCGCGGCTGCGCGGGTTCGTTGCTCCACCGGCCGAGTTCGTGGCGCGTTTGTTTGCGTGGCGCGGCGTAGAGTTGATCCAGCTTGGCGAAGATGATCGGGAGCTGGCGATTTGCCGGATATCGCTCGATGAAATCCTCCAGGTAATCGTCGCCGGCACCTGGCCGTCCCATCTCCAGGTGGGCTTCCGCGATGGCGAACAAGGTCGCCAGCAGGAGCGAATGGGTCGCGCCTTCCGGGCTGCGCAGAATCGACGCGAACAGCTCCACCGCTCTTTCGCGAGCACCGGCCTGGGCTTCGATGCTGGCCCGCAGGAAGCGGCCCGCTTTGCGGTCCATCATGGTCCGCGGGTTGGTGGCCTCGAGGAGGCGGCGCGCACCTTCCGTGTCTCGACGCTCGAGCAGTAACTCGATGGCCCGGAGACGAGCCGGTGCGCGCCAGCGGTTCTCGCGCGCGAGCTGCGTGAGCGTCTGCTGCGCCTGCGGGGAGTGACCGAGGGCGCGTTCGGCCTCGGCCTGGCCGAAGAGCGCCTGCTGGCGGAGCGGTGCAGCGCCGTCGTGCGCCACCTGCTGGTAGAGCGGAAGTGCTTCGCTCCAGCGGGATAATTTCGCCAGCGCCTGGGCGCGGAAGAACAGCACCTGCGAGAGATCTTTGATGGCCGGGTCCGACAGCACCGTGAGCGCTTCGTTTGGCTGCTCCGCAGCGAGGAGAGCCTGGCCGAGTTTTGTCTGGAGGAGCGGGCGCTCGGCGGGTGGAGGATTCTGCGTCAGCAGGGCGCGGAGCCGCACCACCGCGACCTGGGGAATGCCTTCCTCGAGCGGCTGCAGCGCGTGCTGCAGCTCGTCGGCTCGTCCTGCGGGGCGGAGCAGGATCAGGATCAGGATCAAGAGCAGGAGTTTCATCGCAGCAGCGGCTTCAAATAGGCGCCGGTGTGACTTGCCGGCAGGTCCGCGATTTTTTCTGGAGTGCCTGCACCCACGATGGTGCCGCCCTGCTCGCCGCCTTCGGGACCCATGTCGATAATCCAGTCGGCACATTTGATCATCTCGAGGTTGTGCTCGATGACGATGAGCGTGTTGCCGGTGTCGCGAAGTTTCATCAACACCTGGAGCAGCTTTTCGATGTCGGCGAAATGGAGGCCGGTGGTGGGTTCATCGAGGATATAGATTGTCCGCCCCGTGGCGCGTTTCGAAAGCTCGCTGGCCAGTTTCACGCGCTGGGCTTCGCCACCGGAGAGGGTGGTGCCCGCCTGCCCCAGCCGCAAGTAGCCGAGTCCCACATCGAGGAGCGCGTCGAGTTTGTCGGAGATGGAGGGGACGGCGCGGAAGAAGCGGGCCGCTTCGTCGACGGTGAGGTTCAGCACGTCGGCGATGTTCTTGCCTTTGTAGGTGATCTCCAGCGTCTCGCGATTGTAACGCTGGCCGCGGCAGACTTCGCACTCCACATAAACGTCCGGCAGGAAGTGCATCTCGATCTTGATGAGCCCACCGCCTTCGCAATTTTCGCAGCGGCCGCCTTTCACATTAAAGCTGAAGCGGCCGGCGTCATAGCCGCGGATGCGCGCGGCGGGTAATTGGCTGAAGAGTTCGCGCATCGGCGTGAAGGCGCCGGTGTAGGTGATGGGATTCGAGCGCGGGGTGCGGCCGATGGCGCTCTGATCGATGACGATGGCCTTGTCGAGCTGGTCGAGGCCGTGGAGTCCGGCGTGCGCGCCGGGGCGGTCTTTCGAGTTGTAAAAGTGGCGGAAGAGCGCGCGGCGCAGGGTGTCGTCCACGAGGGTGGATTTGCCGCTGCCGGAGACTCCCGTGACACAAGTGAGGCAGCCGAGTGGGAAGGCGGCGGTGACGTTCTGGAGGTTGTTCTCGGTGGCGCCGCGGAGAGTGATCCAGCCGTCAGAGCTGGCGAT
>JACCZQ010000109.1 GCA_013695905.1 Chthoniobacterales bacterium | reverse complement strand
CGCTCGCGCAGGCCGAGCCGCCGATCGGCTAGAATCCAGAAGCACCCCCGTCATGGACGAGCAGCTCGAGGCGATCTTCGACGACGCCAACGGCGACCTCGCCATCGGTGAGCTGGAGAGCGCGGTGGAGAAATACCGCCGCTGCGTGGAGCTGGACCCGCAGTTCTTCGATGGCTGGCATGCCCTCGGCATGGCGTTAATGAAGACAGGCCGTTTCCCGGAAGCCATCGCCGCCGGCAAACGCGCGACCGAGCTGCGACCGAACGACCAGATCGGCTGGACCAGCCTGTCGTTATTCTACAATCGCAACGGCGACATCCAGGAAGCAGAAGCCGCCGGAGTGAAGGCCAAAATTCTGGGGTGGGGCGGTAAGATTGTGAAAGAGTAGGGGACCTATTTCGGAAAGCGGAAAGGAATGAACGCTCCAGAATCCAAAGCACCAGGCAAGGCGGCCGCCAAGCTCAAGGCGACGCCGGGAGCAGACGCGACGGCAGAGGCTACAGCACTGCTGAAGGGCGGATGTTTGAAACCTGACTGGCGGCCGGTGTTTACCAGATGTTAACGCGGTCTTCGGGCGGGCGCGTCATCTTCGAATCAGCAGGAATATCGAAGGCCTTGGCGAATTCCTCGAAGTTCGAGATCGGTCCGATGGTGCGGTAGCGGCCAGGCGAATGCGGGTCGGTGTTGAGCCGCAGTTTCTGCTCCTGCTCGCGCATGTTCATGCGCCAGATCTGCGCCCAGCCAAGGAAGAACCGCTGATCCTGCGTGAAACCGTCGATTTTCTCCGGCTGCGGATTTTTCGAGAGTGCCTTCTGGAGCGCCATATAGGCGAGCTTCAGCCCGCCGATGTCGGCAATGTTTTCGCCCTGTGTCAGCTCGCCGTTAATGTGCAGGCCCGGCAGCGGCTCGTAGGCGGCGTACTGCGCCACGATCTTCTTTGCCCGCTCGTTGTAGGCGTCGGAGGATTCCTTCGTCCACCAATCGCGCAGGTTGCCCTCGGCGTCGTATTGGCGGCCCTGGTCATCGAAGCCGTGCGTGAGCTCGTGCCCGATGACCGCACCAATGCCACCGTAGTTCATGGCGTCGTCGGCGTTCGCATCGAAGAACGGCGGCTGGAGAATGCCGGCCGGGAACACGATCTCGTTCATCGTGGGATTGTAGTAGGCGTTCACTGTCGGCGGGGACATGTACCACTCGTCCGGATCGACGGGCTGGCCGATTTTCTGCAGCGTGCGGCGCTGCTCGAACTCAGCGGCGCGGGCGGCGTTCAGCACGTATGGGCCGCGATCGATTTTCAGCCCCGAGTAATCGCGCCACTTGTCCGGGTAGCCAATCTTCACCCGGAAGGCGGCGAGCTTCTTCAGCGCTTCCTGTTTCGTCGGCTCGTCCATCCACTCGAGCGTCTTGATGCGATCGGCCATCGCTTCGCGCAGGTTCTCCACCATCTCGAGCGCGCGCTCCTTTGCTTCCGCCGGGAAATGCTCCTCGACGTAGAGCTTGCCGAGTGCTTCGCCTAACGAGGAATCAGTGGAGGCGACCACCCGCTTCCAGCGTGGCCTGATTTTTTCGGAGCCGCGGAGCGTCTTCTCGAAGAAGCGGAAGTTCTCGTTGACGAACTCTGCCGAGAGCTCCCCGGCGGCGGCGTGGATGAGCTGCCAGCGCAGGTAAGTCTTCCAATCTTCCACCGAAATGTCATGGAAGACTTTGTCGGCGGCGCGGAAGAAATCGGGCTGGCCGACATTGATGTCGCCGGCGTCCGCGAGGTTGATCTCGCGGAAGTAATCAGCCCAGCTCCAATTCGGCGTCAGCTCCTGCAGCTGCGCCTGGGTCATCTTATTGTAGTTCTTCTGGGGATCGCGCAGCTCCACCCGGGTGCGGGCGGGTTCCGCGAGCGAGGTTTCCAACGCGAGCACCTTCTGCGCGTTTTCCTTCGCGGCCGCGGCAGGAGCGCCGAGCAAGGTGAACATCTTCGCCACGTGCTCCACGTATTCTCCGCGCAGCTTCTTCGAAGCGTCGTCGGTCTTCGTATAGTAATCGCGGTCCGGCAACCCGAGCCCACCCTGATACGCGAGCGCGATCATCATCTCGCTGTTCTTCTCGTCCTGGCCGGCGGTGAAGTAGAAGAATGCGTTCACGCCGAGCGTGTGCAGGTGCGCCACCGCCTTCAAGACATCGGCGCGGTCCTTGATCGCCTCGATCTTCTGGAATTCACCCTCAAACGGTTTGGCGCGCGCGGCGTCGATCGCCCTCTCGTCCATGCCGCTGGCATAGTAATTCCCCACCATCTGCGTCTCCGGGCCCGCGCCCTGTTTCGCGCCTTCGGCGGCGGCCCGTTCCGCGATCTCCTTCAGCGCGGTGTTATTCTTCTCCGCCAGCTCATTGAAGCTACTCCAGCGGCTGAATTCGGGCGGGACCGGGTTGCGCTTGAGCCAGCCGCCATTCGCAAACTGGTAGAAATCCTCCGCCGGCTTCACCGACGGGTCCATATTCTTCGGGTCGAGCGGCGGCGTGTCCTTTTTTGGGGCGGCTTTGGCAGTATCACGCCCCTTCGCCGCAGGGGTGAGAATCGGCGGGACCGTGGCTGAACCGGGAGCGTTGGGCGCCGGAGTAGCTCCGCTGAGGGGCTTCTGTGTCGGCGGTTCCGATTGCGCGAGGAGAGTGCCTGCCGGCAGGACGAAGGCGAGCAGGAGCGAGGGGAGCTTCATCATTGCACAAGAAACGTCGGAAGCTCCGGCTTGTCCAATCAGCGCCCCAAAAGGAGCCGCTGCCGTGCCGCCACGCGCAAGATGCGGCTGAACATCCAGGCGCCGCAGTTGTCAAAAGGAGCGCCCGCTGCTCTCTGGGGCTGTCGCGCATGCGCCGGGGAACAGGGCCACGCCTCATGTTTGGTCCGTTTCCCAGTATGTGCTGCCGCCGCGGGTTCTTGCTCCGTGGGCACTTTTCCTGCATGATATGTCACTGATGATCTCCCAGCGTAAACACCTCTCGCGCCGCCTTTGCGCGTGCCTGGTGCTGCTCTTTGGCGCGCTGGTGCAGAACTCGGCGACGGCCGCCGAGTGGCAGGTGATCAAGGTGGGGCGGTGGGATTATCTCTCCGTCGACAACATCGCGAAATTCTACGGCTTCGACCAGGAGGTAACGCCGGAGGGCAAAACCATCCGCCTCGACAACGGCACGCACCAGCTGGAGGTCACGCTCGACAGCCGCGACGCGGTGGTGAATGGCGTGCGGAATTGGCTCTGCTTCCCCGTCATCGCGCATTCCGACGGCAAGTTCCTCGTCTCCCGCATCGATCTCGCGAAAACGATCGAGCCGCAGTTCCGCCCGCAGATGATCCGGAATCTCGGCAAGTTAAAGACGGTGGTGGTCGATCCCGGCCACGGCGGCGTGGAGAAGGGCGCCACGAACGCTTACGGCATGGAGAAAGATTATGCCCTCGACGTCGCGTTGCAGCTGAAGCCGATGCTCGAGGCGAAGGGACTTCGCGTGGTCATGACGCGCGATCGCGACGTTCAGGTATCGCTTCCGGAGCGCGCCCGCATCGCCAACGCCACCCGCGACAGCATTTTCGTCAGTATTCACTTCAACGCGGTCAGCTCGAACCCGACCGCCGCCGGCTTCGAGATCTTCTCGCTCACTCCGCGTGGCGCCCCCTCCACCCAGGATAACGCCATGTCCGCGCACTTCGCGAACATGCAGGCCGGTAGCCCTGTGGACGCCGCCAGCCTCATCCTTTCCACCTCGGTCTATCACTCCATGCTTGGACACATGCCGGAGTTCGACCGCGGTGTGAAGCGGGCGCGTTTCGCCGTGCTGCGGCTCACGAACCTCCCGGCCATCCTCGTCGAGGGCGGGTTCCTGAGCGAAAAGCAGGAGGCGAAAAACATCGCCAACCGCGAGTGGCGCACGAAACTCGCCGCCTCCATCGTCGTGGGCGTGGAGAACTACCGCGGCCTCGTCGAGCGCCGGCAGCGCCCGATGATGCTGGCCGATTACCGGCGGCAAATCGAAGGGGAAGGCGGCGTCCTCGTCGCCCGCAATGCTACCGCGCCACCTGATCCTGCCGCTGGTCCGCCCTCCGTCCTCCCCGCGAGTCACCAGAGCATCGCTGCCACGAGCAACATCGAAACCGGCAATCCCGCGCGTCGCGACCCGCCACCGCAGCAGGATGTCCCCGCCGCCGTGGCCGCGGCGAGCGGTCTAAACGAGACAGACCCCGCAAATCACGAAGCTGCTGCGAACATCGCCGAAGGGCAGGTCATCGCGGCGGTAGAAAACGCCACCGCCCCAATCCCCGGCACCGCCGAAGCCGAAGTGACCCTCGGTCCGCCGCCGGCCGAGCTCTCCTCGGCTTCCGCACCCGCTGCCCCTGGAGCAGCCCCGGAGCGGACGCGGAGCTACTGGGTCCTCAAGTTCGCTCCGCCGCCGAAGTTCCGACCTTAAGCGTCGGCTCTGTCCGGTGGGACGATGCGGTCGAGAACGCCGCCGTTTTCCAGCTGCGCGGTTCACACCCTCCGGTCGGATTTCGCTTGTCTTGACGGCGATCGCATCGCGTAACATCCACTCATGAGCCCAGCAATCCTTTGGCGCGCCACCCGCGCCTACTCCCTACCGGCCAGCGTTGTGCCGGTGCTCCTCGGCACCGCCCTGGCCGTCCGCGGCTATGGCGATATTGGCCGCGGCCAATTCAACCTCACCACCTTCCTGCTGGTGCTGCTCGGCTCCGTGCTGGCGCATTTCGGCGCCAATGTCATCAACGACTACTTTGACTACGTGAAGGGGGTCGATACCCGCCCGGAGCACGGCAGCGGCGTCATCACCGGCGGCCTGATGACCGCGGGTCAGGCGCTGGCCTACGCGCTCGTCCTCTTCGCCGGAGCCGCCGTCTGCGGTCTGTTCCTGCTCAGGATTAACCCTGGCGTGGTGGTGCCGCTGGTCATCCTCGGCCTCGCCTGCGCGATTTTCTATTCAGCATTCCTCAAGAAATACGCCCTCGGAGATCTCCTCATCGTGGTGGCATTCGGCTTCGGCCTTACTCTCGGCGCTTATGCCGTGCAAGCGATCGAGGTGACCCCACGGCAGTGGCTGCTCGTCGCCTTCATCTCCATTCCCATCTGCCTCCTCGTCGACGCCATTCTGCACGCGAACAACCTGCGCGACGCCTCCGACGACCGCGCCGCGCGCGTCCGGACTCTCGCGACCACCCTGTCGCCTGAGAGCGGAAAGCGGCTCCAGCTGTTCCTCCTGTTCGGCCCGCTCGCCTTCGTCCTGCTGGGGGTGCTCAGCGGCTTCCTGCCGGTCTGGAGCCTGGGCACACTTTTAGCGCTGCCGCTCCTCCTCCGTGCGGCGAAGACCCTCAGCGTCGAAGGCACAGCCCAGACCCACCTCGTCTTCGGGCTGCTCTACACCATCTCTTTCGTCCTGGCGCCGACCTTCCTGTGGTGAGAGTCCGCACCCTGTAGCGGCGGTCTGTGACCGCCGAATCCGGCGTTGTCGACGGCTATGACCGCCGAAATCTGACCACCCCTCCAATCGCGCGCTCCAGGAGGC
>JACCZQ010000079.1 GCA_013695905.1 Chthoniobacterales bacterium | reverse complement strand
CTGCGGCGCTATGCGCCGCACGGGTTTGTGGCGCGAGCTCGAAGACGTGGCTCACACAGACCCGTTTCGCCCATAGGGCGACAGCTACATGCGCCCGGTGATAGCGTGCGCCTCGGCGACAGCGGTGAGGTGGCGCGATAGGCTCTCTCGCTACTCCTCCGCGCTGAGCGTGGCCAGGACGCTGAGGTCCTCCAGGGTCGTTGTGTCGCCTGTCACGGTATTCCCGCTGGCAATTTCCTTCAGCAGGCGGCGCATGATCTTTCCGCTGCGAGTTTTCGGCAGTGCTTCGGCGAACCGCACCTCATCCGGTTTCGCGATCGCACCGATGTGCAACGCCACGTGCTGGCGCAGCTCCTCTTTCAATCCAGGCGTCGCACGCACTCCGCCTTTCACGGTGACAAACGCCACCACGCCCTGGCCTTTCAGCTCATCCGGCCGGCCGACGACGGCCGCTTCGGCCACGCCGGGATGGCTCACGAGCGCACTTTCGATCTCCGAAGTTCCGAGTCGATGGCCGGCGACGTTCAGCACGTCATCGATGCGGCCGATTATCCAGAAGTAGCCGTCCTTATCCCTCCGCGCGCCGTCGCCGGTGAGATAGTTCCCTTTGAACTCGCTCCAGTACTGCTTCTTATACCGATCCTTGTCGCCGTAGATAGTGCGGAGCATCGATGGCCATGGCTGCCGCACAATCAGTTTCCCGCCGACGTTCGGGCCGACTTCCTGGCCTTTCTCGTCCACGATCACCGGATCGATGCCGAAGAACGGCAGCGTCGCACTGCCGGGTTTCGTGGGCGTAGCGCCCGGGAGGGGAGTGATCATGATCGCGCCCGTCTCCGTTTGCCACCATGTATCGACGATGGGACAGCGGCCACCGCCGATCTTCTCGTGATACCACATCCACGCTTCCGGGTTGATCGGCTCGCCGACGGACCCGAGTAATCGCAGCGAGGAGAGATCGTGCTTCTTCACCCAGCGGTCGCCCCAGCGGATGAACGCGCGGATCGCAGTCGGCGCCGTGTAGAGAATGGTGACGTGATATTCCTCCACGAGCCGCCAGAAGCGATCCGGCTCCGGCCAGTTGGGCGCGCCTTCATACATGAAGGTGGTGGCGCCATTCGCCAGCGGGCCATAGACCACGTAGCTGTGGCCCGTCACCCAGCCGACATCGGCGGTGCACCAGTAGATGTCGTCGTCCCGGAGATCGAAGACATACTTCATCGTCGCATAGGTGCCGACCAGATAGCCGCCGGTGGTGTGTAGAATGCCCTTCGGTTTCCCCGTGGAACCGCTGGTGTAGAGGATGTAAAGCGGGTGCTCGCTGTCGAGCGCCACGGGCGGGCAATTTGCGTCCACATACTCCAGCTCGCGGTGCCACCAGACGTCGCGACCCTCCTCAATGTGAATGTCGTTCCCGACGCGACGGAAGACGATCACCCGCTTGATCGAAGTCTCACCGCGGAGTGCGTCATCCACGTTCTTCTTCAACGGCACAATCGCCCCGCGTCGGTAGCCGCCGTCGGCCGTGAGCACTGCCGTCGCCCCGCAGTCCGCGATGCGATCACGAATGCTGTCGGCGCTGAACCCGCCAAAGACCACGGAGTGGACGGCGCCGATGCGGGCGCAGGAGAGCATCGCGATCGCCGCCTCGGGAATAGTCGGCATGTAGATAATGACGCGGTCGCCTTTCCTGATGCCGTTCCGCTTCAGCACATTGGCAAACCGGCAGACGTCGCGGTGCAGCTGCTGATAGGTGATCGTCCGTTTGTCGCCCGGCTCACCTTCCCACATGATCGCCGCTTTGTTCCGGGTGGCGCCGTGCAGATGCCGGTCGAGGCAATTCTCCGAGACGTTCAGTTTTCCGCCGACAAACCATTTCGCGAAGGGCGGCTTCCACTCGACCACGCTCTTCCACGGCGTTTGCCAGGTCAGTTCCTTCGCTTCGCGGCTCCAGAACTTGTCCGGGGACTTGATCGATGCGCGGTACATCCGCTGGTAATCTTCGAAGCTGCCGATGCGCGCCTGCCGGGCGAAAGCGCGGCCCGGTTTAAAAACGCGTTTTTCGACGAGATGAGACTCGATGTTGTTATTCATGAAAGGAGTCTCCGAGGCTAGCGGGCGCCCTCGCCCTGCTCAATTCAAACTTCCGACCGGTCTGCCGCAGCTTTCGGGTTGTCCCGCGTCCCGCGCAGGTGGAGGATGCCTCCATGAGCGACCACGTTTACAAGAAAATCGAGCTGGTGGGCTCGTCCCCGACCAGCATCGAAGCAGCCGTCACTAACGCGCTCTCACGCGCCGGACAGACCGTGCGGAATATGCGCTGGTTCGAGGTCGTCGAAACCCGCGGGCACATTGTCGACGGGAAGGTCGATCACTGGCAGGTGACGGTAAAAGTCGGGTTCACGCTGGAGCAATAGCGGAGCCGTCGGCCGTCGATGGCTCCAGATTGCGGCCACGATCTCCGCGGCCAGCGTTACGCTTCGTCCTGCTGCGTGGCCTGGTAGAGCTTGGTCGCTCCGTAGATGAGAATCGCAGGCTTCAGCGCCATCAACGACAGCCGTGTCACGCCGCTCAAAATCCGCGTCACCGGCAGCCGGTCGAGCACCAGCCCCGCCACGACCGCGTACATGACCGCGCGGGTAGGATTTTCGCGGACGTATTCCTCCGTCTGCTCCATGATCTGCCCGAACTGTTCTTTCGTATAGCGGAGGCCGCGCTCCGCGATGTCTTCGGTTTCGGCGAGTTGATCTTGCATGCTACCTATCGTTCGGATTGCGGCAGGTATTTGCGTGTCCGGAAAATCATCTACCGCAGGGTCAGCCACACCGTCCGCGCACCCGCGCCGGGAGGAAAATCGGGCAACGGCGGCTCCGAGTGTGTGGAACCCGCCCGACGCGAAGCTTTCAGGCAGAAACGCGCCATCACTTCCAGTCCCCGCTCGTTCAGCGTGGTGCAGTTCGTCGAAAGCAGGATCCGGCAGCTTCGCTCCGCCACTTCGAGCGCCTGCAGCAGCAGCGTCTCGAAATCCCGCTCCACCTGGAATGCTTTACCGCGGTGGCTGCGGGAGAACGTCGGCGGATCCAGGATGATGACATCGAACTTCTCGCCTTTCCGCGCCAGCCGCGGCAGGAAATCCAGCACATCTTCTGCGATGAACCGGTGCTCGGCCGTGGAAAGCGCATTGAGGGCGAAGTTTTCGCGGCCGCGGGCGAGCGACTTCTTCGAAAGATCCACGCTCAGCGTCTTTGCTCCCACATTCGCGCCCGCGACTGAGAACGCGCAGGTGTAGGCGAAACAATTCAGCAGCGCTTTCGGTCGCGGCTGCTGCACGAAGGTGCGGTTGTGGCGTTGATCGACAAACAAACCCACGGAATAGCCGGCCGCGAAGTCGATCCCGTAGCGGAGCTGCCGCTCCGTCGCCACCGTCTGCAGGTTCGAGTTGGCGTCTCCCACGACGAGCCGCGGCGCCTCGCGCTCCGCATTTTTCTTCGGCAGAAACCGGGCGAAGGCGCGGCTGACCTTGAAGTTCACCGCCAGCGACCAGAGGTAGAGTTCAGTCGTGAGGCGTTCCCGCGCCACTTCATCCTTGTAGGAGATGAGCACATCGCTGCCGAACCGCTCCACCCATCCGTCCGCGAACGTGCAGACGCGGTAGGCGTCGGTTTTCTCCGCCTCGAGCGCTTGCACGACGGCGGGATCGATCCATTCGGAACTCGTCATGGTGGCGGGCTGCAGCTTCGATGATGAATCGGCATCCGGTCGGCGTTTGCGTGCGTCGCAGCGGCCGTTCCCTTGCTGCGCGGGAGGAGCAGGATAGGTTCACCCCGCTTGGGCGCCCCCGAGCTCGATCATGCAACAAGTCGTCGTCCGGATTCCGGCCAGCACCTCGAATCTCGGGCCGGGGTTTGATTGTCTCGGCGTCGCACTGCGGCTCTACAACGAGGTGCACGTGCAACGCGGCGGACGCCGGGAGATGCCGCCAATGATGGGGGAAGCAGCCGATCTCTTTTTTGACCGAGCGGCCCTCCGGCCGTTCCGTTTCCACTGCCGGGCGAGCGGCGACGTTCCCATCGCCCGCGGGCTTGGGAGCAGCGTGACGGTGCGGCTCGGCTTATTACACGGGCTGAACGAACTCGCTGAGCGCCCGCTGCGGCGGCAGGAGATCTTCGAACTTTGCGTCTCGCTGGAGGGTCATCCCGACAATGCTGCACCTGCTGAATGGGGCGGCTTTAGTATTTCCCGCGGGCTGCAGCGCCAGCGCTTCTCCGTCCCTGCCGCGTTGAAATTCATCCTTCTTATCCCTGACTTCGAAGTGAGCACCAGCGCCGCCCGGTCGCTCCTGCCCACGCAGATCCCGCGACACGAGGCGGTGGAAACGTGCGCGAACGTGGCCAGCATGGCCGCGGCGTTCGCCTCCGGGGATTTCGAGAAACTCCGCGGCGCATTCGTCGATCACCTGCACCAGCCGTATCGTAAACATCTGGTGCCGCACTTCGATGCCGCGCTCGCCGCGGCGGAAGCGGCCGGCGCGCTGGGTGGATTTTTGAGCGGCTCCGGTTCCACGATCGCTGCCGTCACCCTCCACCACGCGGAGCAAGTCGGAGCCGCCATGTTACAAGCCGCACCTCTGGGCGCGCGTGTGCTCATCACCACCGCCGATAATCGCGGTGCGCAAATCATGAGAAGCTGAAGCGATGAGCCAGCGCAGCGAAAGTCTGGAGCAGTTTGCGATCGACGTCATCCTGGAGCGCCGACACGGCTTCCGCGCGGGCCTTTTGCGCGGCGTTCTCTACGCGCTCTCTTTCGTCTATCAGGACGTCGTCCAGCTGCGACTCTTCCTTTACCGGCACCGGATCTTCCGCGAACGCACCCTCGGTTGCCTCGTCGTCAGCATCGGCAATCTCACCGTCGGTGGCACTGGCAAGACGCCGATCGTGGAGAAGTTTGCCCGGGCCTTGAACAACGGCGGGCGCCGTGTCGCCATCCTCAGCCGCGGCTACAAAAGCGTCCCGCAGCCGCCGCCGAAAAAATTTGGTTTCTTCCGCGCCCGGAAGACGCCACTTCCGCCGCGCGTCGTTTCGGATGGGAAATCGCTCCTGCTCGACTCCACCACCGCAGGGGACGAGCCCTACATGCTCGCGAGCAATCTCAAAAACGTCGTCGTCCTCGTGGACAAGGATCGCGTAAAAGCCGGCAAGTATGCGATCAAAGAATTCGGGGTGGACACGCTCCTGCTCGATGACGGCTTGCAATACCTGCACCTGAAGCACCGGCTCGACATTGTCCTCATCGACCGGCAGGCGCCGTTTGGGAACGAGCATCTGCTCCCACGCGGCACTCTGCGCGAGCCGCCGGAGAATCTGCGCCGCGCCAGCTATATCTTCATTACGAAAAGCACGGGCGATCCGGACGAGGAATTGCGCGCCCGCATCCGCGGGTACAATCGCACCGCGGAGATCATCGAATGCGCGCATCAGCCGCTCTATTTGCAGAACGTTTTCACCGGCGCACAGCTCCCGCTCGAGCGGCTCCGCGACACGTTCATCGGCTCACTTTGCGGAATCGCCGCGCCGGAAAGTTTCGAAGGCGGACTGCGCAAACTCGGTGCGAAGATCGAGCTAGCCAAGCGCTACACCGATCACCACCGCTACACCGAAGCGGAGCTGCAGCGCTTTGTGAACCGCTGCATCCGTCGCGACCTGGCGATGATCGTCACCACCGAGAAAGATGCCGTTCGTTTCCCTCGCCTGACGAATCCGCAGGTGCCGATCTATTTCCTGCGGGTGGAGATAGACATTCTGAGCGGCCACGAAAGCTGGGATCAATGTGTGGCGCGCATTTGCCAGCCGCAGCCGATGATTTCTCCGGAGCGGTTCTTCTCCTGACGCCACTCCGTCACGTCCATGGCGCGATGCGTGAGCCGAGCTGAAACACCTGCCCGGACGTAAACTGCAGCGAGTCGAGGAAGACGATGAACTGCGCCGCCTCCGCGACGGTGTTGAACTGCCCCAGCTCGTGCAGCTGGCGCGTTGCGGTGATGACTTCCGGCGACATGTCGGCGACGAACTTCGTTTCCAGAAAGCCGGGGGAGACGCAGTTCACGCGCACATTTCGTTTCCCCAGCTCCCGCGCCATCGACTGCGTGAGCCCGATGAGTCCCGCTTTCGCGGCGGCGTAGTTGGTTTGGCCTCGCGTTCCCGCGCGTGGCGCGAACGAGCCGAGGTTAATGATGTGGCCAGCGCGCGCGCGCATCATCTTCATCCCGGCGACGCGCGAACAAAAAAACGCCCCGCGCAGATTCACGGCCAGCACCGCATCCCAATCGCTCTCTGTCATGCTCGCGCAGAGAGAATCCCGCCGCAGACCCGCGTTATTGATCAATAGATCGATGCGTTCGAAGCGCTCGAAAAACGCGCGGACATTCTCTTCGTTTGTCACGTCCAGTTCCTCGCGTCCCGGCGCGTGCACCTGCCATCCCGCCTCGCGCAACTTCTCCGCCACCGCCGCCGCCAGCTCGCCGGCACCACCGGTGATCACCGCCACACGCTGCTCCATGCGCACCACTGCGCGTCGCCGTTTGGAAAAGCAAACGCAGGTTGCTCCCGCCGAACGATGAGTGAGAAGAAAGTATGGCGAGCACCAAAGCCGAATTGATCGTCGAGGGACGGAAGCTGCCCGTCTCGAACCTGCAGAAGGTGCTCTACCCGAAGACGGGGTTCACGAAGGGGCAGGTGATCGATTATTACATCCGGATCGCGCCGGTGTTGCTGCCGCACTTAAAGGATCGCCCGCTCACGATGAAACGCTATCCGAACGGCGTGGACGGCATGTTCTTCTACGAAAAAAACTGTCCGTCCCATCGACCGGCATGGGTGAGAACGGCGAAGGTCTGGAGCGAGGGTAATCAGCGGGATATGCACTACTGCCTGGCGCAGGACCTGCCGACACTCGTCTGGGCGGCCAATCTCGCCGACCTGGAGCTGCACACCTCGCTCGCGCGAATAAAGGACGTGGCCAGGCCGACGATGATGGTGTTCGACCTCGACCCCGGCCCGCCGGCCGACATCGTGCAATGCTGCGTGGGAGGGCTTTGGCTGCGCGATATGCTTGTGAATATGAAGCTGGAGAGGTCAGCTAAAACGAGCGGCTCAAAGGGATTGCTACTCTAC
>JACCZQ010000050.1 GCA_013695905.1 Chthoniobacterales bacterium | reverse complement strand
CAACACTAACGATGAAACCTCTGTTCCTCCTTCCCCTGCTCCTCGCCACGTCGCTGGCGGGTGCGCAGACTCCCCTTACCCCAGAGCAACTGGTCGCGAAAGCAATCGAGCACGCCGGCGGCTGGGACGCGTGGATGAGCACGAAGACGCTCCAGTTCCGCAAGACGACGGTGCGTTTTAATGAAGACGGCACGGTGAAAGAGACACGCGTTCAATTTCACAAATACGTTCTCCATCCATCGCCGAAGATGCGGATTGAATGGGAAAGCAACGGCTCGAAGGGCGTCTTCTTGAATAACGGTCAGCAAGCCTGGAAGCTCGTGAATGACAAGCCGTCGCCAGAACAGGGCGATACGAACGCCGCGCGCAACAACACTTTTGGATCGCATTACGTCTTCGGGATGCCGTTCAAGCTGAAGGATCCCGGCACAGTTCTCGAAGACGGCGGGACGATGACGTTCGATGACGGCACGCTCGTGCAGAAGGTGCGTGTCTCGTACGAGAAAGGCGCGGGCGACGCGGGCGGGATGCACACCTGGACCTACATGTTCGATCCGCAGACGGGCCGCCTCGTCTGCAATCACCTACAGTTCGAAGCCGACAAGTGGGACTGGACGGAGTACTACGACGAGAAGCAGGTCGGCTCGATGCTGCTCTCCACGCGGCGCGTCGGCTACACAGCGGACGCGAACGGCAAGGTCGGTTCGAAGCGCAGCGAGACGACGTACGACCAGATCGAAACGAACGTCGAGTTTCCCCGCGATGTGTTCAAGGTTCCCCGTTAATCGTCTTCCACCGCGGCGTTCGAGAGCAGGGGAGTTGGGCCACAGGGGTTCGACTCCCCTCGCCTCCAGTCTTCGCTCGCAACGTAGTGGAGAGCGAAGACTGCCGCGCCGTAGCTTCAGCGAAGGCGGGCCTCACACCCCCCGCCACGCCTCGGTTGCGAGCTACGACTCGGCAAGCCAGCTTCGTGAATCATGGCCGCAGCGGGCAAATTCACGTACGTCTACATTCTGCAGAGCGAAACAGACCCGCAGCGCTTCTATACCCGTGTCACTGCTGATCTCCGCGCCCGGCTTGCACGTCACAACTCGGGAGCTGTCGCACACACTGCAAAGTGGCGCCCGTGGCGCATCAAAACCTATATCGCCCTCTCCGACGCAGCCCGCGCCGCGGAGAGCGGCTGTTGTTTTGACAAGGAATCGGCTCCTTCTATCCTGCTTTTGTGGAAGTTTTCGCACGCTCGCCTGCGGCTACCGCGCGTTCTGCTGGCCCGCTGGCCCCAGTCGTCGCGGTCGTCCAGTCTGAACTCGACCAGGTTGAATCCAGCATCGCCCAGCAGGCGGCGGCGTTTGACCCGGCGATCGAGGGTTACATCGCGTACGCCATCGGCGGCCAGGGAAAACGCCTCCGCCCGCTTCTCGCGCTGCTCAGCGGCGGCGCCACGGGCGGCCTCCAGCCCGCGCATGTCGATCTCGCGGTGGTGCTCGAGCTGATCCACGTCGCCACCCTCGTCCACGACGACATCATGGACGAAGCGGAACGCCGCCGCGGCCAGCCGACGGTCAACGCCCGCTGGGGCAACGCACTCAGCGTGCTGCTCGGCGATTGCCTCTTCGCCCAGGCGCTGAATCTCTCCGCGAATTTCGACAAAGCGGAGATCAGCCGCTCCATCGCGCAGGCCGCCCGCGAAGTTTGCTCGGGCGAAATCATTCAAACGCAGCGCCGTTTCGATCTTCACCTTGGGATCGAAGATTACCGCCGCATCGTCGAGATGAAGACCGGCTCCCTGTTTTCCGTCGCTGCGGAACTCGGAGCCGTCCTCAACGAAAGTGAGCCGATCGTGGCGCGGGCGTTGAAAAGCTACGGCATGAAAATCGGCGCCGCGTATCAGATCTACGACGATTGCCTCGACATCGCCGGGAACGAATCGATCATCGGCAAAACGCTCGGCACCGACCTGCGCAAAGGCAAGCTGACGCTGCCGGTGCTGTTGCTGCTGCGTTCGGCGCCCACGGTCGAGCGCGAACGCTATTCCCGGATGATCGTCGACGGAAAAGTAGAAGAGCTCACCGAGATCCTGAATGCGAAACTGGCCGGCGCGCCGCTCAGCGAATCGATCAGCGACGGACAAAACCTCATTCGCGCCGCCCAGGCGGAGCTCACCATCCTTCCGACGAACATCTACTCCGAAGCGATGCATCAACTCGGCGACGCCTTGCTCGAGTTGCTCGACCAGCTGCGGGAGTGAGTGCCGCCCGTGGGAGGCGCCGGAGCGCCCCGAGATCCGCGGAGCCACCGCACTCGTCGTCGCGCCCTTAAGGCACCCACGTTCCACATGTCGCCGCTGAAAATTCGCGAGATGCCGCCGGCCGATCGTCCCCGCGAGAAGCTGATCGCGCGCGGCGCCAGCGCCTTAACCGATGCAGAGTTGATCGCCATTCTTCTGCGCACCGGCCTGCCCGGCGCCAACGCGGTGCAAGTCGCCGCGAAACTGCTGGAACGTTACCAATCCCTGAACGGCCTCAGCCGCTGCACCGTCGATGAAATCAAAGGCATCCCGGGCATCGGCCCCGCCAAAGCGGTGCAGCTCGTCGCCGCCTTCGGTCTCGGGCAACGGCTGGCGCGCGAGACACTTTCGCGCGAGAAAATTGATGCACCGGAACTGGTCTACGCCCTGCTCGCGCCCGAAATGCGCAGCCTGCACAAGGAATCGCTCCGCGTCATCCTGCTCGATACCCGCTATCGGTTGGTGCAGATTCAGGAGGTGTCACTCGGCAGCGTCAATGAAAGCATCGCGCATCCCCGCGATGTCTTCCGCCCGGCGGTGATCGCCTCCGCCTACGCCGTTATCGTGGTGCACAACCATCCCTCCGGCGATCCCTCGCCGAGCCAGTCGGATCACAGCCTGACGAGACGTCTCAGCGAAGTCTCCGAGCTGCTGCAGATCAAACTCCTCGATCACATCATCATCGGCGCACCCGCGGAAGGGCGGTTGCCCTATTTCAGCTTCAAGGAGGCGGGGATCTTATGAAGGTGCACCCCAGCGCCATCGTCCACGAGCGCGCGCAGCTCCGCGGCGACGTCGAGATTGGGCCCTATTCGATCATCGGCCCGCAGGTGCTGCTCGGCGATCGCACGGTCATCCAATCGCACGTCGTGCTGGAGGGGACGGTGCAAATCGGCGAGCGGAACGTGATCGGTCATGGGTCGATCATCGGCGGTCCGCCGCAGGATCTCGGGTTCCAACCGGAGACAAACAGCAGCGTCCTGATCGGGAACGACAACGTCATCCGAGAGCATTGCACCATTCACCGGGGCACGGCGGAAGGGACCGCGACGCAGATCGGCGACCACAACTTCCTCATGGCCGGTGTGCATCTCGGGCATAATTGCCGTCTCGGAAACGGCGTCATTATTGCCAACAATTGCCTCTTCGCCGGCTATGTCGAGGTGGACGACGGCGCGTTTATCGGCGGCGGCACGACCTTTCATCAATTCATGCACGTGGGACGGCTCGTCATGAGCCAGGGCAGCTCGGCCTACGGCAAAGACATTCCGCCGTTCCTGCTCGCGGCGGAGCGGAATTTCGTTTTTGGCGTCAACGTGGTGGGGCTCCGCCGCGCCGGTTTCACGGCCGCGCAGCGCAATGAAGTGAAGCAGGCGTTCAAGCTGCTCTACAAAAGCGGCCTGAATCTCCGCCAGGCGCTCGAGCAAGCGGCGGAGACGGATTTTGGCCCGCTCGGCCGCGAGTTCTTCGAATTCGTGGCAAACGCC
>JACCZQ010000046.1 GCA_013695905.1 Chthoniobacterales bacterium | reverse complement strand
GATCCGCTGGATGTCCATGAGGAACCGCACCAGCGCGAACCCGCCGAAAAGAATTACCAGCCCGACGACCATCGGCAGGAGCGAACTGCGTTTGCCGCTCTCGGTGGGGCGACGCACTACTTCGGTGCGACGCGGCGCGGGCGCAGGGTTGTCCTGCAGGTAGGAGTAGCCGTCCACGGTCATCTGCTCCGAGGTTTCAAACGCCTCCAGATACGGCGAGACATCGACGTTCAGGAACTTGCCGTAGATCAACAGGAAGCCCTTCGCATAAGCGAGGCTCGGGAATTGTGAAAAATCTTCCGCTTCGATTTCGCGGAGCTTGGCGGGCCGGATTTTCGTCATCCGGGCGGCTTCTTCGAGGGTGAGATTTCGCGCCTCGCGTGCTTTCCGGAACTTCTCGCCCAGGCCTTCCATGAGTGTGGTGTGCGTCGCTTAAACCGCGGCGTCGAGATCGACCAGAATCTCGCGCGGTTTCGCGCCTTCGCCGGGTCCCAATATGCCGCGCTGCTCCAGAATATCAACGATCCGGGCCGCGCGCGTGTAGCCGAGGCGGAGGCGTCGTTGCAGCAGCGAGGTAGAGGCGCGCTTCTCCTGGCGAATGATTTCGAGGCACTTCTCGACCAGCTCCTCATCTTCGTCGGTCACTTCTTCGCCCTCTTCGCCGCTGCCGGCGCCCGACATTTTCTCGGTGATCGCAGCGTCGTAGGAGGCGGGGCTCTGCGCGGAGACGAAATCGACGAGACGCTTGATTTCGTCGTCGGTGACCAGCACACCCTGCGCGCGAATAAGGCGCGACGTGCTCGGCGGCAGATACAGCATGTCCCCCTGGCCCAACAAGCGGTCGGCGCCGTTCTCATCAAGGATCACGCGGCTATCGATCTTCGACGCCACCTGGAAGGCGATGCGGCTGGGAATGTTCGCCTTGATCACACCGGTCACGACGTCCGCGCGCGGCGTCTGCGTGGCCACGATGAGGTGAATGCCAGCTGCGCGCGCCATCTGCGTGATGCGGGCGATGGCGCTCTCCACATCAGCAGGTGCTGTTTGCATCAGATCGGCGAGCTCGTCGATGATGACGACGATGTAGGGGAGCTTGTCGGGAATGATCGGCTCGTCATCGCGTGGGACGGTAATCGGCTTGTGGAGCAAGTTTTCAACTTGCTCGCCTCCGGATTCTGCAAGTTGGAAACTTGCGCCACTCTCCGCGTCCAGCTCCTTCTGCGTCTTCTTTTTCAGTCGCCCATTGAAGCTGGTAATGTTCCGCACGCCGCTCTTCGCGAAAATCTTGTAGCGGTTCTCCATCTCCAGAATCACGTGCCGCAACGCGAGCAGCACCTTCTTCGGATCGGTGACGACCGGAATGATGAGATGCGGGAGGTCGTTATAAACCTGCATTTCGACCACTTTCGGATCGATCATGATGAAGCGCAGCTCTTCCGGCGTGAAGCGGTAGAGCATGCTGGCGATGAGCGCATTGATGCAGACGCTCTTGCCGCTGCCGGTGGTGCCGGCGACGAGCAGATGCGGCATCTGCGCGAGATCGGCGATGATGGTCTTGCCGTAAACGTCTTTGCCGAGCGCGATCGGGAGTTTCGCTTTTGTCTCGGTCCAATCCGGAGACTGCATCAGCTCGCGCAGCGTCACCTTGACCTTGCGGCTGTTCGCCAACTCGATGCCAACCGTGTCCTTGCCGGGGATGGGCGCGAGGATGTTGATGCGTTCGGCGCGCGTGGCGCGGGCGAGGTCGCGCTCCAGGCTGACGATCTTGTCCACGCGGACGCCTTTGGCGGGATAAACTTCGTAGCGGGTGATGGTAGGGCCGCGGGTGATGTCGCCCGGCGCGACCGCGATGCCGAACTGCCCGAGGGTGTCGATCAGCGTCTGCTGGATGCGCTCCAGCTCCGTGGGATCGGCGGCCACGCGCCCCTCGGCGTCGTGTTCATCCAGCAGGTCGAGACCGGGGAGCGTGTAGTTCTCGTTCTCCCAGGTGCCACTCGTTAGGCCGGGTAACGCGGCCTGCGCTTTCTCATTTTTTCGCAGTTCGGCCAGCGTGGGCTTTTTGCGGCCGTTCGGCGACTCGTTAGGCAGCGCGGTCGTATCGACGATGTTCGGCTTCGGGCGATTCGCCAGCTCTTCCAGTGGGATAAACGCCGCCGGCTCGGAGACGGCCACGCCCTTCTTCTTCAGCTGGCGTTCGATGGAGCGCTGGCGTTTCTCCAGCTCCCGCTGACTGATCTCCAGCTTCCCCTTCATGTCGGTCGCACGCAGTCGGCGGTTCAGGCGCCATTCGCGCCAGTTTTGGACTCCGCGGTGCGTGCTCGCCACCGCCTCGCGCACCAGATGCACCGGCCGCAGGCCCGTCATCAGGATCAGACTCGAGACGTAGAGGCCGCTCAGCAGGATCATCGACCCGACGCTGCCCATCAGTCGCTCGAACAAACCTCCGCCGAGCGCGTAGCCAAGCCAGCCGCCCGGGCCCTGGATGTTAAAGGTTTGCGGCCAATCGCGCAGAAATTGCGTCTGCAGATGCAGCAGGCACGCGCCGGAAATGATGAACACCGCGATCCAGAAGGCGCGTTTCGAGACCCGCAGCTGCGCGTAGAACAACTTCGCCGCGCCGAAGCCGAGCAGCGCCACCGCGAGGAGATACGACGCGGCGCCGATCATGAAGTAACAGAAGCCGGCGACGATCGCCCCCAGCGGCCCGATGAAATTCTGCGCGGGCGAGTTCGGCGTCGAGACCTTGCTGAACCAGATCCACGACGGCAGATCTTTCGGCGCGTAGGAGATCAGCGCGAGGAAGAGCAAAGTGCCCGCGCCCAGTAAAATGAGCGCGAAGACTTCGTTCCAGGCATTGTGTTTAGCCGAGCGGGCCACGGGGCACCTATAGTAGTTCCGCCGTAGCCGCTTTCAATCAGGAAGCGTGGTGCGGCGGCTCGCGCTGGCTGCGATGAAGAAGTGCAGCAGGCCGTCGCCGCGCTTGCCCGGCCCGTCGCCCGGCGCTTCCGACCAGAAATCATGTGCAGCCGAAAAGCGGCCGCCGTTTACCCTTGCACCGATTCTTCCCCGATGGCTACTCTCCGGCCGATGCGCTCTTTTTTACGAAAAGCCGCGGTCGTTTCGGCCTCGACCGCTCTCGTCCTCTTCTGCTCGTGCGAACGTCACAGCCCTGACGAGCTTTCCCACCACGACAAGCACGGGAAAGATCACGCCAAGCCAGGTGAGCACGGCCACGCTCCCGGCAAAGCCGACGCACATGCTGGTCACGATCACGCCCACGGTCCCGGTGAGCAGCACCCACACACGCATGGCGGCCCCGCCGCCAGTCCAGCGCCTGCCGGCACGCCCGCCCAGTTCTTTCCTCCGGCGACACCAGCCGCCACGCCTCCGGCCGATCCCCGTTAGTCGGAGCTAAGGGATCTCCCCTCCATGGCGAAAACCGAATACGCGCACCGCGTCGGAGGCCCTGGGAAAGCGTCAGCTCAACCGCAGAAATAATAACGCCATGGTCACTGCCACACCCGACAGCTCCGGATACGACACGAAGTCTTTGCTGGGCCATCCGCGCGGCCTCTTTGTCCTCTTCTTCGCGGAGATGTGGGAGCGCTTCTCCTACTACGGGATGCGCGCACTGCTCATCTTCTATCTCGTCCAGCACTGGCTGTTCTCCGATGAGCGGGCGTCGATCATCTACGGCGCCTACACCGCCCTGGTTTACATCATGCCGGTGATTGGCGGCTACCTGGCCGATCGTTATCTCGGGCAACGAAAGGCGGTGGTGTTCGGCGCGGTGCTCCTCAGTTTCGGCCACGTGCTCATGGCTTTCGAAGGATCGGGCGGGCAGGACGATCCCATGATGAATGTGCTCTGGCTGGCGCTCGCCTTTATCATCGTCGGCTCCGGCTTCCTGAAGGCGAACATCTCCGTCATCGTGGGTCAGCTTTACCCGCGCACCGATGTGCGACGCGACGGCGCCTACACGATCTTTTACATGGGCATCAACGTCGGCGCCGCGGCTGGCTCGGCGCTCTGCGGTTACCTCGGGCAAACCTACGGCTGGGCCTACGGCTTCGGGTTGGCCGGCATCGGGATGGTCGCAGGGTTGATCGTGTTCACGGTCTTCAAGCCGTTGCTCATGGGCAAAGGCGAACCGCGCGATCCGGCGCGGCTGGAGCGGCGCGTGGCGGGATTGAAGTTTGAATGGCTGCTGTATCTCGTCGGCATCGGCGCGGTCGGGATCATCTGGGTGCTGATCCAATACCAAAGCCTGGTCGGCACGCTGCTCGGCATCGCCGGTTTAATCCTCGTCGCTTACGTGATCTATACCGCCGTGGTGAAGCTGGCCGCGCAGGATCGTGACCGGATTTTTGCCGCGATGTTCCTGATCATCGGCTCGATCCTTTTCTGGGCGTTATTCGAGCAGGCCGGTTCGTCGTTGAACCTTTTCACCGATCGGCATGTGGATCGCAACATGGCGGGACTCGAAGTGCAGGCGTCCATCTTCCAGTCGGTGAATCCCGGCTACATCATCCTGCTGGCGCCGCTCTTCGCCTGGCTCTGGACGGCGCTCGGCCGGCGCGGACTGGAGCCCTCGGCTCCAGCCAAGTTCGGCCTGGCGATGATCCAGCTCGGTGCCGGTTTCCTCGTGCTCGTGGCGGGCGCTTATGCGGTGGGGCTGGATAACCCCACGCCGGTCATCTTCATCTTCCTCATCTACCTGCTCCATACCACAGGCGAGCTATGTCTATCACCGGTGGGTCTCTCGGCGATGAACCGCCTCGCGCCGCGCCACATGGCGAGTCTCATCATGGGCACGTGGTTCTTCGCCTCCGCGGCGGGCAACTTCGCCGCAGGTCTCATCGCTGCCGCGACCGGCTCCGGTGCCGTGGAAGGAGAGGCCGCGGCCGCGAAAGGGATTGTGCTCGACGTTTATTCGAGGATCGGCTGGGTCACGGTCGGCGTCGGCGTTGTCCTGCTGTTGCTGTCGCCTTTCGTGCGACGCCTGATGCATCTCGACACTCTGCGCGACGACGAGGAACTCGCCGGTTACAAAGAGATCGGCGAGCAGCAGGCCTCCGGCCTCTTCCCGCAGGACGAGACGAAGCCCGGCCGCGACAAAACCTGACTCTGAGCAGCACCTGCTGAAGCCCGGCAGAGAGAAAGGAGTTCACCACGATGGCCACGACCGAATACGCCACCAAGCCGCCGAACATCTCCACCATGCCGCCGGGCGTGCCGTACATCATCGGCAACGAAGCGGCGGAGCGATTCTCGTTCTACGGGATGCGCTCCATCCTCATCATCTTCATGACGACCTACCTCGTGAAGAGCACGGGGGAGCTCGACACGATGAGCGACGCGGAGGCGCGCGGCTACTTCTCGCTTTTCGTCGGTGCGGTTTACTTCCTGCCGGTTCTCGGCGCGATCATTGCGGAAACGTTTCTCGGAAAATATCGCACCATTCTGTGGCTTTCGATCGTTTACTGCCTCGGCCACTTCGCGCTCGCGCTCGATGACACGCGCACCGGGTTGATGATCGGCCTCGGGCTGATCGCGCTCGGCTCCGGCGGCATTAAGCCGTGCGTCTCCGCGAACGTCGGTGACCAGTTCGGCGAGTCGAACAAGCACCTGCTCTCGAAAGTTTTCGGCTGGTTCTATTTCTCCATCAACGCCGGCTCCTTTGTCTCCACCATCGTCTGTCCCATTCTCCTTAATAATCCGAATTGGGGACCGCGCTGGGCGTTTGGCCTGCCCGGTGTCGCAATGGTCATCGCCACCATTTTTTTCTGGGCGGGCCGCAAGAAATTCGTCCACATCCCGCCCGCCGGCATGGGGTTCATCCGCCAGCTCTTCAGCCGCGAAGGGCTCGGCGCGCTGGGAAGGCTGGCGATTATTTACGTGTTCATCGCCGTCTTCTGGTCGCTCTGGGATCAGAGCAGCGGCGGCGCCTGGACGCTGCAAGCGCGGAACATGGATCTGAGTTTCCTCGGCATGCAATTGCTCCCGGAGCAGGTGCAGACGGCGAACCCGATCATGATCCTGCTGTTCATCCCGGTGGTGAACTACTTCATCTACCCGTTCATGGGCCGCTTCTTCGAGGTCACACCGTTGCGCAGAATCGGCATCGGCCTTTTCATCACCGCTTTCAGCTTCCTCGTCATCGCCTACATCCAGCATCTCATCGATCTCGGCCAGCGCCCGAGCCTCTGGTGGCAGATGCTCGCCTACGCCATCCTCACCATGGGTGAAGTGATGGTCTCCATCACCGCGCTCGAGTTCTCCTACACGCAGGCGCCGAACAAGATGAAGAGCGCCGTCATGGCCGCGTTTCTCTTCAGCGTCTCGATGGGGAACATGTTCACGGCTGGCGTGAACTTCGTCATTCTGAACGAAGACGGCTCCGCGAAGATGAGCGACTTCAGCTACTACATCTTCTTCGCCGTCCTCATGCTGGTGGCGACAGCCATCTTCGCCGTCGTGGCGCGGTTCTACCGTTACAAGACCTACCTGCAATCGCAGGATGTGCCGATGGAAGAAGCCGACGCCATCGCGCCCACGCTCGGCG
>JACCZQ010000034.1 GCA_013695905.1 Chthoniobacterales bacterium | reverse complement strand
TTTCGGAGCAGGACGCCTTCGTCACCAGCCTGGCGCAGCGCGGTGTCCGTGCCTTGCCCCGTGAGACTTACGCGCGGCAGATCGACGGCTCCACGCGCCACATTCAGTATCGCTTCACCTATCTGCTAAACGGCTTCGTCGCCTATGTCGCCGATGCAGATATCGAGAGACTGAAGAAAATGCCCGAGGTCGCACACGTGAGTGTCGCAGAGTCGCCCGTCTTCCATCTCGATAAGGCGATTGATTACAGCCTCGGCACCCAAACCAACCCGCAGGATCGCCGCACTGCGGTCTACGGCCCGACACAGGAGTTCGACCCGCAGCCCGGCGTCGTCGGCCACCCCGAAGCTCCGCGCACCACGCAAATCGACGGCTTCGAAGGCCAGAAAATGCGCATCGCCGTGATCGACTCCGGCGTCGACTGGCGCCATCCCATGTTCGGCGGCATTGGCCAGGGCACCCCTACGCCGCGTGTCTCAGGTCAGCCAGAGAACCCGGCTGATAACCGCAAAGTCATCTATTATTATGCACTGTCTTCTCCAGGCGATCCGACGGACGATTTCGGCCACGGCACCCTGGTGGCCTCCTGCGCCGCTGGTTACAGCGTCGACGGCAACACCCCGCCGCGCCTCGGCTATGGCCTCGGACGTGACGGCACCGGCGTCGGCCCCACCATCGATGGCGCCCAGCTCTTCGGCACTGCCCCGCAGTCGCAGATCCTGGCCTACAAAGTCTGCGGCCCGGCGCCTCAATGCCCAGGTGATATCCCGCTCTCGATCGAAGTCGCAGCTTCGCCCTTCACGCTTGTTAGCTCTGGTAATGCCGGCCCCACGCCAGTGCGGAAGCCCGTCGCCGACGTGATTAATCTCTCCCTCGGCAGCACGAATGGCGACCCGGCGAGCGCCACCTCCCGCGCCACGAATAATGCTTCCCTCGCGGGCAGCATCGTCGTCACCTCCGCCGGTAACTCCGGCCCCGGTGCTTCCACCGTCGGCGCGCCTGGCGCTGCGACTCTCCCGCTCACTGTGGGGGCAAGTCTCGATCCGGGCTCCATCTCCGCATCCGATGTGCTCGCGCCGGACCAGATCCCCGGGGAGACACGCACGCCTGGCACGCCCGGACCTGCTCCGGAAAAAGGCGCAGCTTCTAACGCCAACGTCGCCCAACCCGGCGAGCGTCAGGGCATCAAGATCTTCCCCGTCGCCGGTGGCGGGCCAATCCCCGAGGGCTCCCTCTCCGCGCATTACGTCTTCGTCGATCGCCGCGCCACGCCACCGGCACCTGTGCCGCCCTCCGTGGGTAACCGTATCGCGGTCGTGAAAGGCAGCGGTACTTTTGCTTCCATCGCAAACCCGGTCGCGGCGAACGTGCCACCGCCGGCCGCCATTATCATCGTCACCACCGTGGAAGCCGCCACTGCCGTCGTAGTTGTGAACGGCATTCCGACCTTCACGATGAACCCCGCGGACGCAGATTACCTGCTCGGGCTCATGGGTCAGGGCGCGGAGCCGCCGAATGGCGCCATCTCCACGCTGCCGCTGCGCCTCGCGGACAGCTTCTCGCTGGAGTCCTACCAGCCCTCCATGGCCGGCTTCAGCTCACGCGGACCGCTCAATCACCCGAACGCCCGCTTCCGCGTCATCAAACCCGACGTGACCGCACCTGGTGTGGGCATTGTCGGTGCCGCCACGGTGGAAGGATTGCCGGATGAAACCATCGGCCTCGCCAGCCTCAGCGGCTACACCAAGGCAAACGGCACCAGCTTCTCCAGCCCCATCGCGGCCGGAGCGATCGCTCTCGTGCGCCAATACGTCCGCGAAACCCTCGGCCTCGATTTGACCGATTCTCTCGCGGATCAGGCGAATCCGAATTGGCGCGCCGTGCGGTTTGACGCCGTCACTATCTCGAAAGCGCTGTTGATGAACTCCTCCACGAACCTGCGCAGCGGCCTGGGCGTTCCGCAGGGCGACGGCCCCGCCTCGATTGCCTCCATCAACGATATGGGCGCCGGCCACATTAACGTCGCGGGGGCGCTGCAAGGGAAAGCGATCATGGTGGCGCCCACTGATCTTCTCAGAACCCCAGCGGAATTTACGCCTCAGCCGCCGCCATCACCGGCCCCGTCACCAGCGCCGTCGCCCACACCATTGCCGGTCTTGATCCCGAGCGTTAGCTTCGGCGAAGTGCCGGTGGTGAACGTCAATGGCATCATCACCCGCAGCCGCGAAGTGGTGATCCGCGACGTCGGCAACGGTGCCGGCGCGGGCGTTTACAACCTCTCGGTGCAGAATAACCGGGGCCTCGAGAACAGCGGGTTCCAGGTCAGCTTCGCGCAAATGGACGGCACACCGACAAATTCGGTCATCGTTCCGGCGGGCGGACAGGTCACCTTCCGCGCCATTGTGCAGGCAAACGGCAACCAGATCGGCATCGATGGCAGCCAGTTTATGTGGTACGTTACCGCCAGCTCGCCGAATGGTCAGAATCTGCGGATGCCGTTCTACTACCGTGCCGTCGCAGCGACCGTGCCGAACATAACCGCGCCGGTTCAGACCGCGCCTACAGGCGTGGAGAATCCCGGGAACCCCTGCCCCGTCGACACGAACGGGAGCTACAACGTCAACTGGACCTACACGCCGCCAGCAGCAGGTGGTGCGAGCCCCATCGGGTTCCGCATCCAGGAGGCGACTCGCAGCCAGTCGATCTACTTCGATGATGCCAGCCAGCCACTCGTCGGCGGAGCGAACTCGAGGTGGACCGGCAGCGCCCAGTGGAGTTCAGCCGTCAACCCTGATACCGGGCGCCTCGCCTACTACATCCCTGACACTGCGAATCAAAACGAGTCGCTCACGATGGCCACTCCGCTCCAGATTCCGCCGGGCGGGGCTACCTTGAGCTACCTTACCCGCGAAGACACCGAGGAGGGCTTTGACTTCACACGGGTAGAGATTAGCACCGATGGGGTGAGCTTCGTCACGCTCGGATCCTTCTCGGGCCTCTTCTCCGGCACACGCGCGCTCGACATCTCGGCTTACGCCGGTCTGTCGGTGCGGATCCGCTTCCGGATGACCAGCGACCTGGTCGTCTCGGCCCCCGGATGGTGGGTGCAAGACATCCGTGTGAGCAGCGACGACTTCACAACCATCGCCAATACCGACAGCTCAGCGAACACCCTCGCCATCAGTGGTCGCCCCGCGGGAACATACAACTACCGCGTGGCAGCGTTGTTCACGAACCCGATCGATCCGGGAACCACCGTCACCGGGCCGTATAGCAACGTCCGCTGCGTCACCGTTGCCGAAGGCCCCGCGCCGAGTCTCGTCGACTCACGTAAGACACATGGCTCCGCCGGCACCTTCGATATCCCCCTGCCGCTGGCCGGCAATCCCGGAGTAGAATGCCGCGTCGGCGCAGTGCAAGGCGAGCATCAGGTGGTCTTCACCTTCCCGTCAGCTGTGACGGTGGAAGGCGCGGCCGTCAGTTCCGGTCAGGGCACCGTCACCAGCTTCTCGCCGAGCGGCACCACCATTGTCGTAAACCTGGCGGGAGTGGCTGACGTGCAGACCATTGTCGTCACTCTCACCGGCGTGAATGGCACCGGCAATGTCTCTGCGCCGATTGCCATGCTCATTGGCGATACAACCGCCAACCGCGTCGTGAACTCCACCGACGTGAGCCAGACGAAGACGCGGTCGGGTGAGACGGCGAACGGCACCAACTTCCGTTCCGACGTCTTCGCCAACGGTGCCATCAACGGCAACGACATCGGCCTGATCAAGTCCCGTTCCGGCAATCAGCTGCCGTAGGTAATCCAGCGCAAGCGCTTCGTCCCACCCGAAGTGACGCGTCGCTTTCCGTCCTGCAGACGGATGCTGCGCACTTGCACTGCCCCTCCACGCGGAGCTTGCGCTCGCTCCCGGATGCGGCGAAAAGCTGGAACGCATCCTGGTTTATCGCCGTGTTTCAAAAGCGCCATCTCCCCTTCATCCTTATCATCGCTGTAGCAGTCGGTACCGGTGTCGCCGGCACTCTCTTCTACCGCGCGAAAGTCGCTGAATCGGCCCGGGCCCAGTCCGCCGCGGAAGTTCTCCACATTGCTCCCGGCACGAAACCCGGTGCGGTGCCGCCGCACATCCGCGGCCGGGGCCAGGTGATAATCGAAGAGTTTGCCGACTTCCAGTGCCCACCCTGTGGCACGGTCGCCACCATTCTCCACCAGCTGGAGGAAGAGTATCGCGGCCGCCTCCGCATCGTCTTCCGGCACTTCCCGCTCGATGGCCACCAGCACGCCCGCCTCGCCGCCCGCTCCGCGGAAGCAGCCGGAGTGCAGGGAAAGTTCTGGGAAATGCACGACCTCATCTACCAGCATCGGACCATCTGGAGCACCGAGACGGATGCTCGCCCGCACTTCACCCGATTTGCCGAGACTCTCGGCCTCGATGTTGTGCGGTTCACCGCCGATCTCGATAGCCCGGAGGTCGCCGCCCGCGTCGCGGCCGATCAGGAGCGCGGTCACTCGGTGAAAGTCTCCTCCACTCCCACCATCTTTCTCAACGACCAGCCGGTGCCGCCTGCCTCCTTCTCGCCGCCTGGCTTCCGCACGCTCATCGACGCCGCACTGGCAGCCCCTACTCCCGCACCGTGAGTTCGAAATCCCGCCGCCCTGATCGGACGAAAGTCACTGCCGCTGCTTCGGCGCAACCGCGCGCTCAGACGGTGCTCTATTCCCTCGCCGCGCTCGTCGCCTTACTCGGCCTCGCTGATGCCGTTTTCCTCACCATCGCGCACCTCGTGGGCCAGCATGTGGTCTGCGGTGGCGCCGCACAGTGCGATGAGGTGCTCGCCAGTAAATACGCCACCGTCTTGGACATCCCCGTCGCTGCCTTCGGCACGCTCGGCTACTTCACCGTCTTCAGCGCCGCCCTTCTCAGTGCCTTCGGTT
>JACCZQ010000022.1 GCA_013695905.1 Chthoniobacterales bacterium | reverse complement strand
GAGCAGGTGGCGTTCAGCGGGGATGAAAACGCGCGCTACTCGCGTCACCTGCTCATGCCGGAAGTGGGCCTTGCGGGGCAGCAACGGCTGAAGGCGGCGCACGTTCTTTGCATCGGCGCGGGCGGGCTTGGTTCACCCGCTGCACTTTATCTGGCGGCGGCGGGCGTCGGCACCCTTGGCCTGGTCGATGCGGATCGGGTGGAGCTCTCGAATCTGCAGCGACAGCTCCTGCATGGCACCCGGGACATCGGGCGAGCGAAGGTAGAGTCCGCGCGCGATCGTCTCCACGAGACCAATCCCCACGTGCAGGTGCAGCTGCACGAAGCGCGGTTCACCAGCGCGAATGCGATGGAGATCGTCCGCGACTACGACCTGGTGGTGGACGGCTCCGATAATTTTCCGACGCGGTATCTCTCCAGCGACGTCTGCGTGTTTACCGGCAAACCGAATATCTACGGTTCCGTCTTCCGCTTTGATGGGCAGGCCACCGTGTTCGCGCCGCACCTGGGCGGGCCGTGTTACCGCTGCCTTTTCCCGCAGCCGCCACCCGCCGGCACGGTGCCGAGTTGTGCTGAAGCTGGTGTGCTCGGGGTGTTGCCAGGCATCGTCGGCATGCTGCAGGCGATCGAGGCAATCAAGCTGCTCACCGGCCTCGGTGAATCGCTGCTTGGGCGGCTGATTCATTTCGATGCGCTGAAGATGAAATGGCGTGAGTTCAAGCTGCGGCGCGATCCCGAGTGTCCTGTCTGCGGCGAGAATCCGAGCATCGTGCAGCCGATCGACTACGAGCAGTTCTGTAGCGCGGTGCAATCTGTGGAGGGAGCCGACAATGAAGAAGCTGGGCCCGAAATTTCCGTCCAAGAGCTGAAGCGCCGACTCGACAGGGACGAGCCGTTGCTGCTCGTCGATGTGCGGGAGCCATTCGAGTTTCAGATCGCCAGGATCGGCGGAGCGAAACTGATCCCGCTCGGCCAGCTCCCGCAGCGCCTCGCCGAGATCCGGGATGCACCCGAGGTGGTGGTGCATTGCCACAGCGGCGTGCGCAGCGCGCATGCGGTCGAGATGCTGCGGGAGTCGGGAATGACGAACGTGTTCAATCTCGCGGGTGGGATCGACGCCTGGTCGGTGGAAATCGATCCGTCGGTGCCGCGCTACTGAACGCGCTGCTCCGCAGCCGCGATCGCCTTCGGCAAAGCATCGGGTGGTGGCACATCGCTCCAGCGCGCGATTAGTTTCCCCTGCCGGTTGAACACAAAGACGGCGATCTCGTCCGTGTCGGGCGAAAGACCAAGCTGCGCCAGCGCCCTCCCGTCGAAATCGGCGACGACCGACACGTCCTGCCGCGCATCGCGGGTCAGCTGTCTCTCCGTGTAACGCTCCTGCAGGTCCCGCGCCTCCGCATCGAGGCGCCGGCGAATGATCGCTCTGGTGAGGCCATGCAGCGGGCGCGCCAGCTTCTGCTGAAAATTAACCATCGTGATGTAACGATACTGCGGGTCGCCGACGGCGTACTCCGGCACCAGGGCGGCGATCTCGCGCGCCTTTTCCTCATTGCGCCGTGTGACGACGGTGATGATGGTGACCCTGCCTTCCGCCGTGGAGAGGTCGTGGCCGTCAACATCGCGGAAGACGAGCCGATGCGTCGAGCCCGGCAGCAACTCATCCCCAACTGCAGCAGCAGTGAACCCCACGGCGCAGAGCAGGAAAAAAAGTTGATGGCCGCAGCGGATCATGTTGTAAGCACCGTTGCAACGATGGCTGAACGTGACAAGTCCCACCCCTTTCGCCCGGTCCGCCACGCGGTCTGTTCGCTGCTGTTGCTGCTGATCGCGGCTGCCACCCTCCCTGGCTGTGACCGGCTCGTCACGCCACCGGCGCATCAGGCAGCCAAGGATGCCGATGCCAAAGCGGCGAGCGGCGACTTCCTGGCCGCGATTAATCTTTACGAAAAGGCGCTCGATGGTTCGGCGGGCTCGGCCGACATCCACTACAGCCTCGCCCTGCTTTACGACGACAAGATGAACGATCCGTTGAACGCGCTGCATCATTTCAAGCGCTACCTCACCCTCGCGCCGACCGGCCGTCATGCGGCGGAGGTGAAGAAGTTCATGAAACGCGACGAGCTGACGGTGGTCACCTCGCTTTCCGGTGATTCTGTCGTCACGCGCGCAGAAGCAGCACGGTTGCGGAACGAGAACCTGAGCCTGCGGAAGCAGGTGGATGAGCGGAATGCGCAGCTCCGCACAGCTGCGTTGGCGGAGAAGGCAGAGGCGCGCCAGAAGAAGGGCGAGAAATCTCCGCCGCCAGGGAAGAAGCAGAAAGGCACCCCGCGGTCGCATGTTGTGCAGCCGGGGGACACGCTCTATTCGCTTTCGCGGAAGTATTACGATTCGCCGGAGCGGTGGAAAGATATCCGCGCCGCGAACAGCAAGAGCGTCGATAGTGCCGGCAAGCTGAAGGTGGGGCAGACGCTGACGATTCCCTGAGAGCGCCACCTGCGGCGAAATGCTGGAAACCGGCGGCAGGAACCGGCACGATTACAAAATCAAGCACATGAACCCCACCACACGCATCGCGCCCGATGTCGGCTGGCTGCCGATCAGCTTCGTAAATGTTTATTTCGTCGGACGCGCGGGCGGTCCGTGGTTGCTGGTGGATACGGGGCTGGCGGGGCGCGCCAGCCAGATCATCGCGGCGGCGGAGGCGCGGTTCGGCGCCGGGACGCGGCCGGAAGCAATCGTGCTGACGCATGGGCATTTCGATCATGCAGGGAATGCGGCGGAGCTCTCCGAGAAATGGGAGGTGCCGATCTACGCGCATCGGATGGAGCTGCCGTATCTCACCGGGCGCTCCTCGTATCCGCCGCCGGATCCGACGATCGGTGGGGCGATTGCGTTTCTGTCACGGTTCATGCCGTCGAAGCCCTATGACTTCACCGCGCAGGTGCGGGAGCTGCAGCCTAACGAGTTACCGGGCGCGCCGGGTTGGGAATGGCTGCCGACGCCGGGGCATTCGCCGGGACACATTTCACTCTTCCGCCCGTCGGATCGGGTGCTGCTGGCCGGCGATGCGTTCGCGACGATGAACATGGATTCGTGGACGGGACTCATCACCGGGAAGCAGGTGCTCGCGCGCGCAGGTGCTCCTTTTAACATGGACTGGGACGCGACGCGGTCGTCGGTGCGGCAGCTGGCGAAGCTGCGGCCGAATGTGGTGGGGTGCGGGCATGGCATTCCGATGTCGGACCCGGAGCTGCCGTCGCGGATGGCGCGGTTTGCGGATCGGTTCCGCGCGCCGAGGCGCGGCCGGTATGTGCGTGCGGCTGCGCGGACGGATGAGAGTGGCGTGGTGGCATTGCCGCGGCCGCCGGTGGATCCGGTGCCGTTCGCGACGGTGGCGACGCTGGTGGCGGTGGGGATTGCGCTGGGTGCAGGTGTGCTGGACCCGCCGCCCCGGCGGCGGCGGTAGCGAGGCGGGGAGCTGTTTGACCGCACGGTATCTGCCTCACCTCCCCAAGTGTTTAGCGTCACACAGAGTCTAGCCTTCGGGCGCGGCCGAACGCGGTGATCGCGACACGTCTAAAGAATTGCGCTAGGCGGTGCACGCGAG
>JACCZQ010000550.1 GCA_013695905.1 Chthoniobacterales bacterium | reverse complement strand
AGCCTCGCCTGATCGGCGCGTTCGGCGGGCGGCTTGGTCGCGAGGAACTGATCCTCCTCCGTCACGAGCGCAGCGGGTTCGGTGTTGTAGATGTTAATCAGCCGCTGGTAGCGCGCCTCCCTGGCCTCCTCCTTGTCCGGATACTTCGCGATGATCTGCGCGTAGATCGTTTCCGCTTCTTTGCCCTGGCCGAGCTGCCGCTGGCCGTTCGCCGCGAGGAGCATCATCTCGGATCGAACTTCCTCCGGGATTTGATCGAGGCCGCGCTTGTACTCGGTGAGGAGCTGCGCGTACTGGCCGGTGCTATAGAGCAGGCGAAGCAAGCCGACCTCCGCGATGCCGCGCCACCGACCGGCTTCGGGCAAGGTGCGGCCTTTCTGCAGGAGCGCGGTCGCCTTTTGCAGCATCGCCTTCTCTCCCCTGGCACGGTCCGCTTGATGCAGATCCAGCGCGACCAACCCCGCGCGCACCGTCGCCTCGGCCTGGAGCGGTGCTTTGCCGGTTTCATTCGCGAGTGCCTCATACTGTCGCAGCGCCTCCGCCTTTTTCCCGCGGGCGAGCAGGATGGTCCCGGCGGCGAGCCGTGAGTCCTCGCGGAACGGATTAGGATTCTTCGCCTCAATGACCTGGAGATACAGACTCGCCGCCTCGTCTTTTCGATCGAGGTTCTCGAAGCAACGCGCCGCGAAGTAGCGGGCGGAGAGCGCCAGCGCCGCCTCCCTGGACTTCGCCGCCGAGCGCTGGAAGAGCGGGAGCGCGCCGGCGTAATCTTTCGCCTTGAACAGAATCTCAGCCACCCCGTAGGCGGCCGGACCGGCGAATTCGCTCTCGCCATGCTCACTCAGCACGCTCTGGAAAGCGGTCCGCGCAGCCGGGCTCCGGCCTAACGAGCGATACGATTCGCCCAGGTAAAAGAAAGCGCTCGCCCGGCCGGACGCTCCGGGATATTGGCCGAGGAATTTTTCATATTCAGGGATGGCGAGATCGTAGAGCTTCCGACCGAATAAAGCGTTGGCGTAATCGAGTTGGCGCCGGTCGGGCGCTTCGGGTTCGGTCGAGCGTTCTTCGGCCGGTGGCGCGCCCGGGTCGAGATCTGGTGGCGGCGGACGAGGCGTAGCTGTGGCGGCAGGTGCCGGCGAAGGCGTGGCGCGGGGGACGGGCGTTTGTGCCGGGGCTGCGGGAACGGTGCGGGGCGGTGTCACTGCCGGTGTTGGCGTAGCCGGCCGGACCGGCAGGGCGCGGGGGATCACCGTCTCTTCGACGGGCTGCGCTCGACGTACTTCGTCCGAGCGTTGGGCTGCTGCCCCGGCCGCGGACGCGCAGAACACGACCGCGGCGAGGAGCCTCGTGGCGCTCCTCAGCCTTTTCATCGGGCCGTGGCGAAAGCGACGTTGGTGATACCCGCCTCACTGCAGACATTCAGCACGCCAACGATGTTCTTGTAGGCGCCGGTTTCGTCACCGCGGATCACGACCGCCTGCTCGGCGTTCAGCTGCACAAGATTACGCAGGAGATCGGTGAGCTCCGGCGTGCTCAGGGTGCGGCGGTTCACCACCACGTTGCCATCGGCTTTCACGTTCACGACCACGTCGCCCATCGGCGCGCTTCGTTCCTTTGCCGCCGAGGCCTCCGGCACTTTCACGTCGAGTTCGTTCTCGTTCCGCGCCGCATTCCAGGTGAGCAGAAAAAAGATCAGGAGCAGGATCAGCACGTCCACGAGCGGCGCGAGCTGGATGCCAGGGTGCTGATGAGCGGCGTGCTTGCGCAGGTTCATGTCGCTACGAGCAACGGGTGAGAAGCCGGAATTTCTGACGGGCCGGGGGCGTCAAAATTCATCTTCGAGCAACGCGGGCGCACGCTCCCGCGTTCGCTTGTTATATTGCATCGAGAGCAGCGCCAGCACGTGGGTGACGGCGGATTCGAGATCGGAGATCAGCCGCTGCGCACGGCCGCGGAAGAAGGCGTAGAACATCAGCGCGGGGATGCCAATCGCGAGCCCGGCGGAGGTGTTGATGAGCGCTTCGCTGATGCCGCTGGAGAGCGCGCCGTATTGCGCGGTGCCCTGCTGCGCGCCGAGCGCGCCGAACGAACGAATGATGCCGATGACGGTGCCGAGCAGCCCCAGCAGCGGCGCGATCATCCCGATGTCGGCAAGGTAAATGACTTTGTTGTTCAAGCGCGAGGCGACGCGCGTGCCCTCCGTCTCGGCGATCTCGCGCACGGTCTGGAAATCAGCGCCGGGATTCTTCGTGGTGAACTCGAGCACCTTCTGGACGACGCGCGCGATCGCTTCGCTATGGCGATTCGAGACCGCGAGGAGTCCGAGGTAATCACGCTTCCGGAGGAGCGCATCGGCCGTGGCCATGTAGCCGCTGGAGACGACGGTGCCGCGGCGGATGGTGAGGAAATAAACCACCACCAGCATGACGGAGAAAATCGAGAGCGCGAAGAGCGGGAGAATGACCGGCCCGGCGTCGATCATGGCCTGCAGCACGGAGGTGGGTGTCTGCGGCATATCTGGCGGCGGCAGCGCGGGATCCTGCGCGAAGAGGGAGGTGGCGCTCGCCGGCAGGACGAGCAGCGGAAGAAGGCGTTTCATTCCGGGGATGGTTCGTATGATAGGTGGCGGCTGGAAGGGATGCAAACTACCGCAGCACAGACAGTGCCCGCAGTGCTGCCGTTCAGATGAAGTTTCGATGGAGTGGCGACACTCTTGTCGCCAGTTTTAATTCGTCCGCGTTGGGCGTCGGCGGGCGCAGCGAGGCGACAGGAGTGTCGCCTCTCCGTCAAGCGAACCGGTCGGGGCCCACCATCCGGCGCACGCGGAAGATATGCGCGGGCTGCGTGAGCGGGTCGAGTTCGACGTAGTTCCGGCTGCCGTGCCAGGTGTAGCGCGCGTCGGTGAGGAGATCGTGCACCTGGTAGGCATCGCCTTCGCTCGCGCCAAACTCCGCGAGCGGCACCTGAATGAAGGCGTGGTGGGTGCGGTGCGCGTCGAGATTCACCACCACAAAGATGATGTTGTCCTTGGCGGGCGTCATTTTGCCGTAGAAGAGGATGTTCCCGTCGTCGGCGCCGTAGAACCGCAGGTTATCGTAGAAATGGAGCGCGCGATTTTCGCGACGGATGCGGTTGAGGCGGGTGATCCAGTCTTTGATGTTCCCCGGCGCGTCCCAGTCCCGCTCCTTCCACTGATATTTCTCGGAATCGAGATACTCTTCGCGACCGGGGAGCGGCGCGTTTTCGCACAACTCGAAGCCGCTGTAGATGCCGTAAACGCTGGAGAGCGTCGCCGCCAGCACCGCCCGGATCAGAAACGCGGGGCGGCCGCCCTCCTGCAGGTGCATCGGCAGAATATCCGGCGTGTTCGGCCAGAGATTGCCGCGGAAATAGTCGCGCATCTCCGTTTGCGTCAGCTCCGTGAAATATTCGGTGAACTCCTGCTTCGTGTTCCGCCAGGTGAAGTAGGTATAGCTCTGCGAGAATCCGGCTTTCGCCAGCGCCTTCATCATCTTCGGTTTCGTGAACGCCTCGGAGAGGAAAACGGTGTCGGGAAAACGATCCCGCACCCGCGCGATCATATACTCCCAGAACGGCACCGGCTTGGTGTGGGGATTGTCGACGCGGAAGATGCGCACCCCGCGCTCCGCCCAGAAAAGGATGATGCTCACCATCTCTCCCCAGAGCAGCTGCCAGTTCTCGCAGCGGAAGTTCAGCGGGTAGATGTCCTCGTACTTCTTCGGCGGGTTCTCGGCGTACTTGATGGTGCCGTCGGGACGCTTGTAGAACCACTCTGGATGCTCGTGCACATACGGGTGATCGGGGGAGCAATTGATCGCGAAATCTAGCGCCACCTCCATGCCGCGGGCGCGGATTTCCCCCTGCAGCCAATCGAAATCCTCCAGCGTGCCGAGCGCCGGCTCCACGTCTTTGTGGCCGCCGCCGTTCGGCGCGCCGATGTGGCGATTGCCAATGGCGTAGGGGACGCCGGGCTCACCCGGCTGGCTGGTGACGGAGTTGTTCCGGCCTTTGCGGTTCGCGAAGCCGATCGGGTGGATCGGCGGGAAATAGATCACATCAAAGCCCATCGCTTTCGCGTCATCGACACGCGGGAGGCAATCCCGGAACGTGCTCCCTTTGTCGCCGCGACCTTCAGCAGAGCGCGGGAAAAATTCATACCACGCTGCGGTGCGGGCGCCGACGCGGTCCACCGTCACCTTCGGCGCGGGCATGTATTGCGTGGCGCTGGAACGATCCGGATACGTCGCCATCAGCACCTCCAACTCGCCGGAGTGCGCGATCGCGTCGATCGGCGCGTGTTCGCTGGTGCGGATCAGCTCCGCTAGCTCGCGGAGGCGCTGAGCGTCGGGCGTCGTGCCGGCGCGGCTCGCTGCTTCGTCGACGAGCGCCGCGCCTTCGCGCGTTTCGCTGGTGAGGTTCGGAATTTTCGCTTTGAACTTCGCGGAGAACTCATGCTGCCAGCCGGCGAAAGTGTCGGTCCAGGCCTCGACCGTGTACTCGTAGGTGGTGTTCTGATAGAGCGTGCAAACGCCGCGCCAGCGGTCGTTGCTCACGTGCGTCATGCTGGTCTCGTGCCAGTGCGTCTCGCCCAGCGCCCGCCATTTCAGGATCGCTGCGACGACGTCGTGCCCGTCCTTGAATATGTCCGCTTCTACAACCAGATCTTCGCCCACGACGCGCTTGATCGGATACCGGCCGCCGTCCACCAGCGGCTGGATATTTTCTATGACTGCTGTCGGAAAAGCCCGGGGCATGCCCGTCCAATCAAGCGTGCTTCACCCGATGGGAAAGCGAAATTTCTGCTGCTCCTGGGCGGCAGTGGTGCCCGCGAATCACGCGAATAAACGCGAATGGCTTCAGCACGGCGGTCGTCTCTCTGGAATTCGCGTCCATTCGCGTTATTCGCGGGCGAAAATCCACCCGCAGCCCGCTCGCGTCAGGTGACGCCGCCTACAGCGCGAAATAAAACGCGCACTCGTAGAGCCCCGATGTGCGGGTCTCTTCGCGGCGCACCGGCGCCCCGAGCACCGCCTCGCACAGGTCCTGCTCCAGGCGCCCGATGATCGGGTATTCGTCCAGCAGATTCATAATCGGCGAATGGCACTCCAGGATCTGCGGACCGCCTTCTTTCTCGTCGGTGATGAACTGCGACATGAAGCCTTCTTTCTCGCGCTCTTTCACCATCCACTTCGCGCGATCGGCGACGGTGGCGCCTTTCACCCGCTCCTTCATCGCCACGGTTTTGCGCTCGAAGAGATTGAACAGCAGCTTCTCCGGCGCGTTCGTGCCGTAGATTTCTTGCACTGATTTCAACAACTCCAGCGTCATCTCATTGCTGTCGCAGGGGAAAAGATCGTGCGTCCGGCGGGTCAGGCGATAGACCATCTCCGGGCGGCCCATTTTTTGCGGGCGCCGCCATGTGTCGAGGTAACCGTCGCGTTCGAGCGTGAGGCAATGCTGCTTGATGCCCATGTAGCTCATCTTCATTTTCGCCACCAGCTCGTTCACGGAAAGCCCTCGGGTGCGCTTGAGCGTGTTAAGGATTTCCAGACGCTGAGTGCGACCGATTTCGGAGAGTAGTTGTTGGTTCACGGTTTGAATTACTGCGGCTTAAATTACTGATTAGGAGTAGGTTTTATTCCTAATCGAGAGGGGCATGCAAACTAATTCTGCAACAGCGGTCAAAAAGTTTGACTCGTCAAGAGGTGGAGAGCTGCAGAAGTTTTTTTACGGCTGGCGCTAAAGGAGCAATTCAGCACCTGCACTGCGATGTCTTTTGGGGCAACGCGTTTGCCCATGGACGCACCGAACCGCGGCCATGAGCGAAATGGGAGCCGCTCCGGAAAAGATTTGGGAAAGCGGCCTCGCGGGCGCCTACTTGGCCGCCGGGTCCACGTCGAACGCCTCCAGGAGCACCACTCCCTCGGTGCCGTCTTCGTTGATCCCGTGCAGCGTGTATGCACCCGGCGTGAGCGTGAGCCAGATCGCGGCTTCTCTCCCGTCTTCCGGCACCAAAGCCGGAAACGCCTCCGCCAGTCTGCTCGCCCTCGGGTGTGTTCCCCAATCGGTGTTGCTCGCGAGCCGGCTCGATCCCCGGTAAACTTCCAGCCGCGGATTTCCCGCGACCTGCTGCACTCCCTTGCTGCTCAGGCTCGGCCCGAGCGCCCGCACCACCACATTGCGCGGCTCACCACCACTGACGATCAGTCCGGTAATCAGCGTCTTCTCCCCCGCGCCCGTCATTCCCCGATTCGAGACATTGGCCAGGGCGCTTTTCGCCGTCAGGTCGAAAGCCCGGTTGGCAATGACATAACGTGTGGGGAAGTAGTTGTCGCCGTGTCGTGCGATCCAAGCCTCTGGATCTACTGCGATCTCAGAAGGATGCGACTCCCGGTTCGGCGCTGTCTCAGGTGTGCCGAGAAATGGATGGAGGCTGGCTGGATAAATGTTTCCCACCGCCGTGAAGTGCCAGTTCCATACCGGCTGCCCCGGCGCGTGATAGTTCCGATTAT
>JACCZQ010000541.1 GCA_013695905.1 Chthoniobacterales bacterium | reverse complement strand
TCACGAACTTCAAAGTCGGAGACGGCGTGCGCGTGCACACGAAGGTGAAGGAAGGCGACAAAGAGCGCATCCAGATTTACGCCGGCATCGTCATCGGCCGCAAAGGCCGCGGGATTAACGAGACGTTCACCGTCCGCCGCATCTCGTATGGCGAAGGTGTCGAGCGCGTGTTCCCGCTCCATTCTCCGCGCATCGCAAAGGTGGAAGTCGAGAAAGCCGGCAAAGCTCGCCGTGCCAAGCTGAATTACCTGCGCGATCGCAAGGGTAAGGAAGCGACTGCGGTCCGCGAATAGCCCTTTCGGAGGGTTGTCCGCAGATTACACAGATTTCGCAGATTAGGAGAGGCGCCGCGGGCGCGCTGCTCATCTGCATTTAATCTGTGAAAATCTGTGAAATCTGTGGATAAACTGCAGCGATGCGTCGCTGTGGCTTTCGTTTTGAGAAAAAACTCCGCGCCGGCGGCATCACGCGCATCGGCGGCATCGATGAAGCAGGACGCGGCGCTCTCGCCGGCCCGGTAGTCGCCGCGATTGCCATCCTGCCGGAGCGTTTCCGGCACAAGAAACTGCGCGATTCGAAACAGCTCTCGCCCGATGTGCGGGAGGAGATCTACGTCGAGATCACCAGCCGCGGCGATGTCTTCTGGGGAGTCGGTGTGGTCGATTCGCTGGAGATCGACGAGCTGAACATCCTCCGCGCCACCCACAAGGCGATGCGAGCTGCACTTGCTGCTTTGGGCGAGCAACCGGAGCACGTGCTGATCGATGGCTTGGCGGTGCACCCGTTCCCGCTGCCGCAGACGGCGATCGTGGATGGGGATTGCCTCAGCCTCAGCATCGCGGCGGCCAGCGTCATCGCTAAGGTCACCCGCGACAGAATTATGCGGGAGTTCTGCGCGCAGTATCCGGAGTATTGCTTCAGCCAGCACAAAGGCTACGGCACCGAGCTGCACGTGGTGAAGCTGCACGCGCACGGACCTTGTCCGATTCACCGTCGCTCCTTCGAGCCGGTGGCGCAGCCGCTGTTCGCCTTCGCGCGGCTGCAGGAGAGGGACAAAATGAACAGAATAAAAGAGGCTGTCGCACCAATGCCGGCTCCGTCCGTTCCCCATTCTGTCCATTCTGTAAATTCTGTCTAAAATCCCTCTCCGATGAGCTGGTGGGGCAGATGGTTTCGTAGCGCGAAACCGGCGCACCTGCAGCGCGGCGCCACCGGCGAGAAACTCGCCTGCCGGCACCTGAAGCGGAACGGCTACAAAGTTCTCTATCGCAACTTCCGCGGCAAAACCGGTGGTGAGATCGACATCGTCTGCCGCCACATCGATACGCTGGTCTTCGTCGAGGTGAAAACCCGCACCAGCGAAGATTTCGGCCGCCCGTTCGAATCGGTGAAGCGAAAGCAGCAGCGTCGCATCGCGCGCGGTGCATTGGCCTGGCTGCGCCTGCTCGGCGAACCGGAGGACATTCTCTTCCGCTTCGATGTGGTGGAGGTAATCCTCGCCGCCAACGCAAAGCCGCGAGTCGAGCTAATCCCGAACGCCTTCCAAATGCCGGAAGGCTACCGCTACTGAGCGGCTACAGCTTCGCCACCAGCTCCACCATCCGCGCGCGCGCCTTCGCGTCAGGCATGCGCCCCATGCCGCCTTGCATGTTATCCCGCAGGTGGCGTTCCTTACTTGTCGCGGGAATGGCGCAGGTCACCGCCTGATGCGCCACGATCCACTTCAGGAAGAATTGCGCCCACGAGCTGCAATCAAACTCCGCCGCCCACTCCGGCAGCGTCTTCCCCCGCACGCGCCCGAACAACCCGCCACCACCGAACGGCCGGTTCGCGATCACCGCCACGCCGCGCTCCTGCGCCACCGGCAGCACGCGCTTCTCCGCGTCGCGTTCCATAAGCGAGTAATTGATCTGCACGAAGTCCACCTTCTCCCGCTCCAGCAAGCGCGCCACTTCGCCATGGCTGCTCGCCGTGTAATGCGTGATGCCGATATACCGCGCCCGCTCCTGCGCCTTCCACTCGCGCAACGTCGCGAGATGCGTCTCCACATCCACGAGGTTGTGCACCTGCATCAGATCGATGCGTTTGGTTTTCATCAACCCGAGCGAGCTCTCCATCGATTGGACGCCGGCTTTTGGCCCGCTCGTCCACACCTTCGTGGCGAGAAAGAGCGACCGCTGCAGCCCGAGCTTCTGCGCCAGATCGCCGACCACGCCTTCCGCTTTCCCATACATCGGCGACGAATCGACGACGCTGCCGCCGAGCTGCACAAACGCCCGCAGCACCTCCTCGAGCGGCTGCCGTTCC
>JACCZQ010000540.1 GCA_013695905.1 Chthoniobacterales bacterium | reverse complement strand
CGCCGGCGCCGCCGCTGCGACCCTGTGCATTCGCCGTGGTATAACCGGCCATGCCGATGAGGCAGCAGGCTGTGATTGTCGCCACTTTCTGAAGGTTTGTGATTTTCATTGTTTGTCCTTTGTTGGTTTGGAACCGCCTTGTGTGCGCCGTGCAGCAGAACTGCGGTCGCCGCCTCCACAGACGAATCGGTTTTCACGTTCTCTACGGATGGGGCACCCACGCAGTAGCTGAAGCACGCTGGCACTGTGGGGAGACAACCCCGCGTGTGCCGACAAAAGTTGCGGCGCCACTAGAAATACTAGAAATACCCGCCGCGGATCGGGCGCGCGAAGAATTTCACGGGCCGCCAGGGTGGTGCGAGCCTCTGGCTTGCCAGTTTTTGATCTGCGCAAGCGAGACGCTCGCGCCACGTCCGCCCGGCTCGCTCTGCGGAGTGCATGACGCGCTCAAGCCAAAGGGAAAGTTTTCTCAGCCGTTCGATAACGTCTGCAACTGTTCAACCGCGCGTGACAGACCTGAGATCGCTTGCGTCACCTCCGTCTCCGTATTGAACCGGCTGAACGAGAACCGCAGCGTGCTCCGCTGACGTTCCTCGCTCAGGTTCATCGCCCGCAGGACGTGCGAGGTCTCAGTGGATCCGGCGCGGCAGGCGGAGCCCGCGGAACAACAGATGCGATGTCGATCGAGCAGGATCAGCACGGCTTCAGAATCGACGCCCGGAAACGCCAGGCTGGTGGTGTTTGGCAAGCGGGTGTGGCGGGTGCCGTTGACCACCGCGGACGGGATTTGGGCGAGGATGCCGGCTTCGAAGGCGTCACGCATGGATTGGATCCGGGCAGCGTGTGCGTTCAGGCCGATCGCGGCGAGTTCCGCCGCTTTCCCGAAGCCGACAATGGAAGCGACGTTTTCGGTGCCGGCGCGGCGGCGGTTCTCCTGGCCGCCACCAATCAGCAGTGGACGGAAAGCGGAACGGCGATGGACGAAGAGTGCGCCGACACCTTTCGGTCCGTGGAGCTTGTGCGCGGAGAGCGAGAGAAAATTGATCTTCGAAGTGCCCAGCGCGATCGGGATTTTCCCTGCGGCCTGGACCGCATCGCTGTGCAACAACACCCGGTGCCGGGAGGCGATTTCCGCGATTCTTTCGATGGGAAAAATAACTCCTGTCTCGTTATTCGCCCATTGCACGGAGATGATCGCCGTCTCCGGGCGGATCACCTGCTCCAGCTCGTCGGGATCGAGGGTGCCGTCTTCTGCGACTCCCACGAAGGTGACGGCGCCGCCGCGTTCCGCGAGCTGCTCGCAATACCGGAACGTGGCGCTGTGTTCCACTGCGGTGGTGACAATGTGCTGCCGCGCTGGATCGAGTTGCAACGCGGAGTGGATCGCGGTGTTGTTTGATTCCGTCCCGCCGCTGGTAAAGACAATCTCCCCCGCGGCGCATCCGACGAGGCTGGCGACGCGTTCCCTGGCCAGCTCGATCGCGGCACGGGAGTGGGCGCCCAGTTGGTAGGCGCTGGAGGGATTGCCGTATTCCGTGGTGAGGAATGGCAGCATCTCCTCCAGCACAGCCGGATCGAGCGGCGTGGTGGCGTTGTTATCGAGGTAGATGATCGGCTGCGGCACAGGTCCTCCTGCTCCTGCTCTTGATCCTGCTCTTGCTCCTGCTCCTGATCCTTTCCTTTATGGTCGCTACTTTGGAGGAGCAAGATCAAGATCAAGATCAGGAGGGTTACTCCGGCGGGCGTGGTTCGTTGCCGGGATGTTTGGGAGTTTTGTGGGTGTAGCGGAAGTAGATGTTCCGCAGGTAAATCGGCAACGGCATCGCGGTCATGATCACGCCGACGGAATCGCGCTGGTAGATCGCGAAGTAACTGAGGGTAAGCAGGCTGCCAATGGCGCTGCACTCCCAAAAACCGAAGGGAATGACGCTCTTCTTCGCGCGTTCCGAAGCGATCCATTGAATCAGAAAACGGATGCCGAAGACGAGGCTGCCGGTGAGCCCCACGATTTTCCAAGGGTGCATCACGATGCCGAACACCTGCGTCTCAGCGAAGAAAAACTGAAAGCTGTTCATGAGGCGGAACGTTCCAGCAGATGGCGAGGCTGAACAGCTTTTTGTCAGGCGCCGGCAGGCTCGCGCGATCTGCCCGGATGCAGACAGCCGCGAGGGCGTTGCAAGCGCGGAAACAGTTTCTGCATGGACCCGTTGGTCCTCTGCTGCTGCTTGTGCTGGAGTCAGGAGCCTTGCGGCGGCCCGTGCGTCCCCATACTCTGGAGCAGTTTTGAAGCCCTCCAACCGTTCCTCTGCCGCACCGTCTTCCAGCGACGGAACGCGTGCTCTCCGCCCCATCAGCCCTCGCAAAAGGCCCACCAAACCGCTCGTGATCGTCGCCGCCGGCGAGAAGATCCGGCTCAAGGGCATCGATCCGGCCGGCAAACCGCCGCTGTCACGCGAGGAAGCGAGCGATGAAGTCGAGACATTGCGCCTCCGGCTGGTCGATCTGCAGCAGGCGCTGTATGCGGAGCACAAGCGCAGCCTGCTCATCGTGATCCAGGCGATGGACACCGGCGGCAAGGATGGCGCGATCAAGAAGCTCTGCAGCGGGCTCGACCCGAACGGCGTGCAGCTGACGAACTTTAAATATCCGTCAGCCGACGAGTGGGACCACGATTTCCTCTGGCGCATCCACGCGGCTGCGCCGCGGAAAGGCTCCATCGGCATCTGGAACCGCTCGCATTATGAAGACGTGCTGGTGCCGCGGGTGCACAAGCAGATCACTGAGGGTGTGTGGCGGGAGCGGTGCGAAGACATCAACGCCTTCGAGCGGCTCCTCACGCGCAATGGCGTCACGCTCCTGAAGTTCTTCCTCCACATCTCGAAAGAGGAACAGAAGGAGCGCCTCGAAGCCCGGCTGCGCGATCCGCAGAAGCTCTGGAAGTTCAACACCGGCGACCTGAAAGAGCGGGCGCTCTGGGAACAATATCAGCATGCCTACGAAGCGGTCATTAACGAAACGACCGAGCACGCCTCGTGGCACATCGTGCCGGCGGATCGAAAATGGGCGCGCAACCTCCTGATGATGCAAACCGTGGTCGCAGCCCTGGAGAAGATGAAGCCGCAGTATCCGCCGCCAGATTTCGACCCGAAGAAGATCGTCATCGAGTAGGTGCGTCTTCAGCGCCTTTGGAGTGCGTGCGCGTCTTCGCGCCGCTTTCTTCACGCGCGGCTGGAGGTGGCGCGGACAATTGCTCACCCGGCTACGCTGGAGGAAAGCGGTGCGGGGACGCACCGTACTCCAAAACTCAGCATCATCGAAAGATCTCACATTCGAGGATGACACCACTCGCACGTCGGTGGAGATCCACCGCGGCGCTGCGGCTCACCCGATAATCTTCCACTTCGGCTGCTTCGTGCGGGCGTCGCTCTCCCACAGCCGCGTTCCGCCGTGGTAGGCGTTGCGGTTATGGCCCAGCTCGAAACCTTCCGGCAGGCTGCTGAACTGCTTCGCGTTGCCGCCCCCGAGCAGGATGTAGTCCACGATGAACGCCACCTTGAGCTGCGTGACGACGCGGAGCACCCGCTTCTGCCACGCCTTGCGGCCGAGCCGCTCCAGGCCGCGTTTCCCAACCTGATCTTCCACCGTCGCGCTGTCGTCAAACGGCAGATCGCCGAGCTCCAGCGGTAGCACGTTCCTGTCCCAGATCAGCGTCGATCCGAGGCCGGTGCCCAGCCCCAAAAATAGCATCCGCCCGCCATGATAACTCCCCAGCGCCTGCAGCGCCGCGTCGTTGATGACCCGGGTCGGTTTGCCTAACGACTTCTCGAAATCAAACCCTTCCCAGCCGCCGCCGAGATGCTTCGGGTCCTTGATGATCTTCCCAGCGCGCACCGGCGCCGGAAAGCCGAGCGCGACAGCGTCGTAGCTCCAGTCCTCGGCGGTTTCCAGGATATTCGCGACGAGCTGCTCCGGCGTGAGCTTTTTCCCGGACGAGAACTTTCGTCTCTCCTCGGGAGAGATCATCAGCTTCACATTCGTGCCGCCGATATCGACCATCAGGATCTTCTTCATGAACGTTCCTTCCGTGGGGTGCTGATTGGCGCCAGCTTGATCGTGGGCGCGTTCTGCGAGTCAGCCAGCTTGCGCGCCTGTCGTCGAAAATAATCGCGGAACTGCAGCTGCGCCTGCGAGCGGCGCTGGCCTTCTTCAGTCGTTAGACGCACGTAGGTGCCGTCGGCCTGCAGCTTGCGCGCTTTCACGCGATCGTTCACGAAACGCGGCAACACTTCCTTGATGATCTCCTCGCGCAGCGCCGGGTCTTCGATCGGGAAGGCGATCTCCACCCGCCGCACAAAGTTTCGCGGCATCCAATCGGCGCTGGCGAGATACAGATCGGGTTTGCCGTCGTTCGCGAAGAAGTAAATGCGACTGTGTTCCAGAAATCGCCCGACGATGCTGACGACGCGGATGTTATCGCTCAGGCCCGGCACCTTCGGCCGTAAACAGCAGATGCCGCGCACGATCAGGTCGATCTTCACGCCGGCGCAGGATGCTTCGTAGAGCTTCTCGATGATCTCCTGGTCGACGAGCGAGTTCAGCTTCACGACGATCGTCGCTTCCTTGCCGGCGAGGGCGTGGTCGCGCTCCCGCTCGATCATCCCGATGATTCGCTTGCTGAGGTCGAACGGCGCCACGAGCAGCTTCTGCAGGCCGGGATAACTCGCGAGACCGGTCAGCGTGTTGAAGACGATCGCCACCTCCTCGGTGAGTTTCGGGTTCGCGGTGAGCAGGCTGAAATCTGTGTAAATGCGCGCGGTGCGCGGGTGGTAGTTGCCGGTGCCGAGGTGGACGTAGTGCCGCAGCCGATCAGTGTCGCGCCGGACGATGAGCAGCGCCTTGCAATGCGTCTTCAATCCGACGACGCCGTAAACGACATGCGCGCCCGCTTCCTCGAGGCGGCGCGCCCACTGAATATTCGCGGCTTCGTCGAAACGCGCCCGGAGCTCCACCAGCGCGGTTACCTGCTTGCCGGCATTTGCGGCGGCGATCAATGCCTCCACGATGGGTGAATCGCCGCTCGTCCGGTAAAGCGTGATTTTCAACGCCAGCACGTGCGGATCTTCCGCGGCGCCTTCGATGAGTTCGACGATCGGGTCGAAGCTTTCGTAGGGGTGATGCAGCAGCACATCCTGTTTCCGCATGACCTCGAAAAGGTTGGCATGCGGCGGCAGCGCGGGATCGCGCGCCGGATGGAAGACGCGATCCTTGAGTTTCGCGAAGGCATCGTTTGTCACGAGCGGCATCAGATGGGCCATCGTGAGCGGGCCGTCGAGCTTGTAGAGATCGGCCTCACCGAGCTCGAAAAACTCGAGGAGCAGCTCCCGAAAATCCTTCGGGCAATCCGCCTCTACTTCGAGCCGCACCGCATTCCCGCGACTCGAGCGGCGCAGCTCCTGCTCGATGCTGCGGAGCAGGTTATCGGCTTCTTCGTCGTCGATGTAGAGGTCGCTATTCCGCGTCACCCGGAAGGCGTGCACGCCGTCGAGAATCAGGCCGGGGAACAGGTCCGCGATGTTATGTTTGATGAGCGCCGCGAGGTAGATGTAATCCCACGGCTCATCAGCTCCTTTGCCGCGCGGCATCAGGATGAGGCGAGGGATCACGCGCGGCACTTGGACGATGGCGTGGAGCGGTTCACTGCCTTTCCCGGCGCGCGCGCGGATAAACAGATTGTGGCTCTTGTTCAGCAGCTGTGGGAACGGATGGCTGGCGTCCACGGCGAGCGGGGTCAGCATCGGGAACACTTCCTCCTGGAAATAACGGCGCGCCCACCCGGCGCGTTTCGCGTTCAACTGTGCCAAGTCGTGGACCCGGATGTTGTTCCTGGCCAGCGCCGGGAGCAATTCTTCGCGCCAGAGCGCATACTGCGCCGCCACCATCTCGTGCGCGATTCGCTGGATCTCGTTAAACGTCTCGGTGGGGGTGAGCCCGTCCGGTCCCACATCGCTCGTCTCGCTGGCGATCTGCTGCTTGATACCGGCGACGCGGATCTCAAAAAATTCGTCGAGATTCGAGCTGACGATGGTGAGAAACTTCACCCGCTCGATCAGCGGTTGCGACGGATCCTGCGCTTCCTCGAGGACGCGCCGATTGAACTCGAGCCAGCTTAGCTCGCGATTGATGAAATTCTCGGGCGCAGAAAACCGGGAAGGCTGCGGCGCGTCGGCCGCATCCGGCATGGCGATGAGATTCTCCGGCTCTGCGGGAGCCGCGGCTTGGGCTTTCGACGGCATGGGACGCGAATCAGTTCGACGAAACTATTCGCCGAAGATGCGTCCAAAGATACCGCGTTTTTCCTGCTTCACGCCGCCGGCGGGAGGCCAGCACTCGACGATCTCGAGCGCGAGGAAGCGGAACAGCGTCAGCCGCGCAAACTTCAGGTCGAGCCGAAGATTTTTCGCGATCTGCGCGATGGAACGGGCGCCGTTAAATTGCGAGGCGAACTGCGCCTCCGCCACGGTCAGCCGCAGCTTTTGCACGCGCTCGAAGCCGTCACGCGTGTAAGCCGGAATGGAGGCGGGATCGTAGTTGGCCTGCGTGCCGAGTTCCGTGAACTGGATGAAGCGGAGGGTGCTGAGCGCCCAATGATCGACATCGCCATCGCCCGACACCTCCTGCGCGTAGGAGGGTAATTCCGTCTGCTCGAAGGTGAAACGCACCCGCTGCCCGGTCCAGAGCTGCGCGAAGAGCTTCTGCCCGCAATGCTGCACCTGCTGCGTGGCCGGCTCGCGGATGATGAGCCCCTCCTGCTCGAGAGTGATGAAGATGGGCCGGCCCGTCTCCCGCTGCTGCTGGCGCGCCTGCTCGAGTCGAGCTTCCTCGATGTTATCGAGAGTGATTGGCGCCTCGGAGCAATACAGCTCGGAGTCGCGCGTAGTGGCGAGGAGGATCTGACCGTCGCGCGCGAGGAGATCGACTGGTTCGCGATTCCAGAAACAACGAAGCGTGCCGGTGAGCTGTTGGGTGCCGATGGCGCGCAGCGCCCAGTTGAGCGAGAAGAAGCTGGTGTCACCGCAGAAAAAGGCGCTGCCTTCC
>JACCZQ010000508.1 GCA_013695905.1 Chthoniobacterales bacterium | reverse complement strand
ACCACGGCAGAGATGGACCAGCTCGTCGCGCGAGCGGGTTTCGAGAAGCTGGAGCTGGAGATCGATCAGTGGGGGATGTTCTCCGTCTCCGTCGCGCGCCGGGTCGTCCACACGTGAGCGATGTGCCCTGTAGCTGTTCGCCTGTGGCGAACACGGGATGTGCTCACGCCCCGATATCGACGTCCATACCCGTGTCGCCCACAGGGCGACAGCTACAGTGGCCGCGACAGCTCGCTGCGTCTGCCGGTCTATCGGTGCTGTTTCTCGTCGTCTATGGCTGGACGAACTGGTTCACGGCGCAGCGCTCTGACGTCGGCACGATCTTCTTCGAATGGGAACGCCACCTGCCGTTCGTGCCGTGGTTCATCGTGCCCTACATGTCGATCGATTTGCTCTTCGTGGCGGCGCCGTTCCTTTGCCGCACCGGCGAGGAACTGCGGACGTTCGTCCGGCGGATTGCGGGGACTATCCTGGCGGCGGGCGCTTGTTTCCTTGCGTTTCCACTGCGTTTCGCCTTTCCGCGGCCGACGACCGGCGGCTGGCTCGGCGTGTTCTTTGATTGGTTCCGGGAGCTGGATGCTCCATTCAATCTTTTCCCATCACTGCACATCGCGCTGGGCGCGTTGCTGGTGGTGACATATGCGCGGCATACGCGCGGATTTTTGAGAGCAGCGGTGATTGGCTGGTTTGTGCTGATCTGGGCGTCGGCGCTCCTGACTTTCCAACACCATGTGATGGATGTGGTCGGCGGATTCGCGCTGGCGGGTTACTGCTTCTATTTCATTCGCGAAGCGCAGCCGCACCTGCCGGTGGTTCCGAATCGCCGGATCGGCAACTACTACATCGCTTGCGCGGTGGTGCTGCTCACAACGGCGCTGTTTTTCGGGCCGTGGGGTGCGGTGTTGCTGTGGCCGGTGGTGTCGTTAGGCATCATCGTGGCGGCTTACTTCGGCGCCGGTCCGGGAGTATTCCGCAAACGCGATGGCGTGCTGCCGTGGAGCACCTGCTGGGCGCTCGGGCCGGTGCTGGTGGGGCAGCATCTCTCGCGCATTTACTACCGGCGGCAATGCAGCGCCTGGAATGAGGTGACGCCGAATGTCTGGATCGGCAGCGCATTGCGGGATCGCGAAGCTGCTCGCGCGATTGCAGCCGGTGTCACGGCAGTGCTCGACGTGACGGCGGAGTTCTCCGCACCGCGCGTATTCCGCAGCGTCACCTACCGGAACGTGCAGGTGCTGGATCTCACCGCGCCGACGACGGCGCAGCTGGAGGAGATGGCGGAGTTCATCGAGGAGCAGGCGCAGCGCGGCCTTGTGTATGTGCATTGCAAGATCGGCTACTCGCGCAGCGCTGCAGCTGTGGGTGCGTGGTTGCTCCGCAGCGGGCGGGGGTCTGATGTGGATGAAGTGCTCGCGATGCTCCGCCGCGCGCGGCCTTCGATTGTGGTGCGCCCGGAGGTGCGGGAGGCGCTGGAAATTTTCTGCTCGCTTCCGCGCGGCAGGAGAGTCTCTAATGCCTAGCAACCGAAAGCCTTATGAACTACAGCGAACTGATTCAGTTATACTTCGAACGGTCGAATGCGCTGCAGGCGTATTGGACTTTGTATGTGGTGATCGTCGGTGGGCTGCTGGCGTTCTCCTCGTTGCGGAAGCAGCCGGCGGCGCTCACCACGTTGATCGTATCGGTGCTGTTTGGGTTGTTCGCTTACGAGAATCACGGCGCGATCCAGGTGGCGACGGAGCAGCGGTTTGCCACTCTGGAGACGATCAAGGCTTCGGAAGGAACGTCTGCGGATGTGGCGCGGCTGCGGGAGTCGCTGGAGCCAACACTGCGACCGGCCAGCTCGGGTGCAGTGATGATGACGCACCTGGTCAGCGATCTGCTGACGATCGCCGGCCTGTGGGCGATGGAGATGCGGCGGCGGAAATTGCACGACGCCGCGACAGCAGCGGCCTAACGAATGGAACGGCGCCGCGCCGATGTCTTGAGGAGGCATTGTGCTTTTTAATTCGCTGACGTTCATCGCGTTCTTCGCGATCGTGCTGGCGCTGCACAACCTGCCGCTGCCGTGGCGGGTGAAGAAGATCCATCTGCTCATCGCGAGCTATCTCTTCTACGCGGCCTGGTCGCCGCCGTTTGTGCTGCTGCTGTGGATTTCGACCGTGATCGATTGGTTCGTGGCGAAACGGCTCTACGTGACGGAGGGGGTGAGCCGGCGACGCGCGCTGCTGTGGGTGTCGATCGCGGCGAATCTGGGGATGCTCGGCTACTTCAAGTATGGCGAGTTTCTGCTCGAGAATTTCGCGCGGCTGGTCGGCACGGTCGGGATTCAATACCAGCC